>NZ_JBIWAE010000015.1:0-58848 GCF_044759865.1 Streptomyces sp. NPDC099050
TTGTTTGAGGCTCTAGATCCCCCGCGCCCCCCCCGCCCCCCCCCCCCCCCCCCAACCCCCCCCCCCCCCCCCCCCCCCCCCCCCCCCCCCCCCCCCGCCCCCCCCCCCCACCCGCAGCCAGCCCCCACGCACCCCAGCCACCCCCAGCCCCGCCGGCGCTTGAGGCGCAACGCCGCCGCAGGGCTAGAGCAGCCCCGCCGCCCCCAGCAGATAAGCGACCATCGGGTCATAGAAGCGCGGGTCCCGAACATGGTCATCCAGCGGCACCGCCACCTGCAGCGTCCCCTCCGCCTCCGCCAGGAACAGCGCCGGGTCGTTGCAGTCGGCGTAGCCCACCGCGTCCAGCCCGCGCTGCGCCGCGCAGCCCGCCCAGCCGTGGTCGGCGACGACCAGGTCGGGCTGGGGGCGGCCCAGCGCCGCCAGCGCGTCCAGGATGGCCGCCATCGGCTCCGGGGAGTGGGTGTGCCACAACGTCGCACCCCGCTCCATGACCGCGACGTCCGCGAACTGCCACACCGACCCCTCGTCGGCGACCAGCCCCGCCGGGATCACCACGATCTCGCAGCCCGCGGAGCGCAACGCGTCGGCCGTGGCCCGGTGCACGTCCAGCAGCCCGCCCGGGTGCCCCGTGGCCAGCAGCACGCTCTGCCGGTCCAGCGCGGCCTTGCGCAGCCGCGCCGCCATCCGGTCGAGGGCGGACACGGTGAGTTCGGGGTCGATGGTGTCCTGGCCGACGCGGTGCGCGGGGTCGTCCACGACCCCGCACCGCTCGGCCATCACCGCGAGCACGTCCTGCTCGTCCGTCCAGCGGTCGCCCAGCTCCAGGCCCAGCCAGTAGTGCCGGTCGCCGTTGGCGAGCTTGCGGTAGTGGGACAGATTGTTCTCGCGCGGAGTGGCGACGTCCCCCGCGATCCGCGTGCGGACCAGGTGGTCGATGAGTTCGGCTCGACTGGGCACAGGCGTCTCTATCGGCTTCGGCATGCGGCCCATTCTGCCGCCGAGCACCCGGAGCCGTCCCGTCCATCCCGACCTGCGGACGCGCCCGGTCATCCCGACAGCGCCCCGAAGGCCCCGTTCGCGAGCCGCCGCAGCAGCGACTCGGTCGCGTCCCGGCCGAGCGCCGCGAGGTGCGGGGTGGAGTTCAGCAGGCCGAAGACCGCGTGCACGGAGACGCGTACCTCCGCCTCGCCCACCTCGGGGTGCAGCTCCCGTACGACGTCGACCCACAGCTCGACATACTTGCGCTGCAGCTGCCGCACGAGCTTGCGGTCGGCCTCGCGCAGCCGGTCCAGCTCCCGGTCGTGGAGGGTGATCAGCGCCCGGTCGTCGAGCGCGAAGTCGATGTGGCCGTCGATGAGGGAGGCCAGTACAGCTGCCTGATCCCCGTGCGGGGCAGCGGCGGCCTCCTCCACCCGGCGGCGGCCGCCCGTGAGCAGCCGTTCGCTGATGCCGACGAGCAGCTCGGCGAGCATCGCGTCCTTGCCCGCGAAATGCCGGTACAGGCCGGGTCCGCTGATGCCCACCGCGGCCCCTATCTCGTCCACGCCCACGCCGTGGAAACCGCGCTCGGCGAAGAGGCGCGCAGCCTCGCCGAGGATCTGCTCGCGCCTGGTCGGGGCGACCGCTCTGGTGCTCATGGGAATCCATTCTAGACAGGGCGGTTAGCGGTCGTTAACCTAGGCCTCACATGCGTTAACGCTCATTAACCGGAGCGCACCGAGCAAGGGAGCTCGACCGATGCAGCAGGCACCAGTGCTGACGAGCGCCGCCGATCCGGCGTCCGACGCCTGGCGGGCCAACGAGGCCGCCCACCGAGAGCTCTCCGAGGGCCTGCGGGCCCGGCTGGAGGCGGCCCGGCTCGGCGGCGGGGAGAAGGCCCGCGCCCGCCACACCGCCCGCGGGAAGCTGCTGCCGCGCGACCGCGTGGACGCCCTCCTCGACCCGGGGTCCCCCTTCCTGGAGCTGGCCCCGCTGGCCGCCGAGGGGATGTACGGGGGCGCGGCCCCGGCCGCCGGGGTCATCGCCGGCATCGGCCGGGTCAGCGGCCGCGAGTGCGTGATCGTGGCGAACGACGCCACCGTCAAGGGGGGCACGTACTACCCGATGACGGTGAAGAAGCACCTGCGCGCCCAGGAGGTGGCCCTGGAGAACCGTCTCCCCTGCCTCTACCTGGTCGACTCGGGCGGCGCCTTCCTCCCCATGCAGGACGAGGTCTTCCCCGACCGGGACCACTTCGGCCGCATCTTCTACAACCAGGCCCGCATGTCGGGGGCCGGCATCCCGCAGATCGCCGCCGTCCTCGGCTCCTGCACGGCGGGCGGCGCGTACGTCCCGGCCATGAGCGACGAGGCCGTCATCGTCCGCGGCCAGGGCACGATCTTCCTCGGCGGCCCGCCGCTGGTGAAGGCCGCCACCGGCGAGGTGGTCACGGCCGAGGAGCTGGGCGGCGGCGAGGTCCACTCCCGGACCTCCGGGGTCACCGACCACCTCGCGGAGGACGACGCCCACGCGCTGCGGATCGTACGGAACATCGTGGCGACCCTGCCCGAGCGCCAGGCCCTGCCCTGGTCGGTCGAGGCTCCCGAGGAGCCCAAGGTGGACCCGTACGGGCTGTACGGCGCGGTCCCGGTCGACTCCCGCACCCCCTACGACGCCCGCGAGATCATCGCCCGGATCGTGGACGGCTCCCGCTTCCAGGAGTTCAAGGCGGAGTTCGGGCAGACCCTGGTCACCGGCTTCGCCCGGATCCACGGGCACCCGGTCGGGATCGTCGCCAACAACGGCATCCTGTTCTCCGAATCGGCCCAGAAGGGCGCGCACTTCATCGAGCTGTGCGACCAGCGCGGCATCCCGCTGCTGTTCCTCCAGAACATCTCCGGCTTCATGGTCGGCCGGGACTACGAAGCGGGCGGCATCGCCAAGCACGGCGCCAAGATGGTCACGGCCGTGGCCTGCACCCGGGTCCCCAAGCTCACGGTGGTGGTCGGCGGCTCGTACGGCGCGGGCAACTACTCGATGTGCGGGCGGGCGTACAGCCCCCGCTTCCTGTGGATGTGGCCCAACGCCAAGATCTCGGTGATGGGCGGCGAGCAGGCGGCCTCCGTCCTCGCGACGGTCAAGCGCGACCAGATCGAGGGCGCGGGCCAGGAGTGGCCCGCCGAGGACGAGGAGGCCTTCAAGGCCCCGGTCCGGGCGCAGTACGAGGAACAGGGCAGCGCCTACTACGCCACGGCGCGGCTGTGGGACGACGGGGTCATCGACCCGATGGAGACCCGGCAGGTGCTGGGACTGGCCCTGACCGCGTGCGCGAACGCCCCATTGGGCCAAAAGGATCAAACACAGCCGGGCTTCGGCATCTTCCGTATGTGACGTGAGGACCTCACTGATGTTCAGCACTGTTCTGGTCGCCAACCGGGGCGAGATCGCGGTCCGCGTCATCCGCACGCTGCGGGAGCTCGGCATCCGCTCCGTGGCCGTCTTCAGCGACGCCGACGCGGACGCCCGGCACGTACGGGAGGCCGACACGGCCGTCCGCATCGGCCCGGCGGCGGCCGCCGAGAGCTACCTGTCGGTGGAGCGGCTGCTCGACGCGGCGCGCCGCACGGGAGCCGAGGCCGTCCACCCCGGGTACGGCTTCCTCGCGGAGAACGCCGCCTTCGCGGCCGCCTGCACGGACGCGGGCCTGGCCTTCATCGGGCCGCCGGCCTCGGCGATCTCCCTGATGGGCGACAAGATCCGCGCCAAGGAGACCGTGAAGGCGGCGGGCGTGCCCGTGGTGCCCGGCTCCTCGGGCAGCGGGCTGACCGACGCCGACCTGGTCGCCGCCGCCGAGGAGATCGGCATGCCGGTGCTGCTGAAGCCCTCGGCGGGCGGCGGCGGCAAGGGCATGCGGCTGGTACGGGACGCCGGGCTGCTCGGCGAGGAGATTGCGGCGGCCCGGCGCGAGGCGAAGTCCTCCTTCGGCGACGACACCCTGCTCGTGGAGCGCTGGGTGGACCGGCCCCGGCACATCGAGATCCAGGTACTGGCGGACGCGCACGGGAACGTGGTGCACCTCGGGGAGCGCGAGTGCTCGCTCCAGCGGCGCCACCAGAAGGTGATCGAGGAGGCCCCGTCGGTGCTGCTGACGCCGGAGCTGCGGGCCTCGATGGGCGCGGCGGCGGTGGAGGCGGCGCGGTCCTGCGGGTACGTCGGCGCGGGCACGGTGGAGTTCATCGTCCCGGGCGGCGACCCCTCCTCGTACTTCTTCATGGAGATGAACACCCGGCTCCAGGTGGAGCACCCGGTCACCGAGCTCATCACGGGCCTGGACTTGGTGGAGCAGCAGCTCCGGGTCGCGGCGGGCGCGGAGCTGGGCTTCGGCCAGTCGGAAGTCACCCTCACCGGCCACGCCATCGAGGCCCGCGTCTGCGCGGAGACCGTGTCCAACAGAGAAGGGGCGCGGGGCTTCCTGCCGTCCGGCGGCATGGTGCTGGCCCTGTCGGAGCCGTCCGGCGGCTCCGTCCGTACGGACTCCGGGCTGGCGGTGGGGGTCGACACCGGGTCGACCTACGACCCGATGCTGTCGAAGGTCATCGCCTACGGTCCCGACCGGGCGGCGGCGCTGCGCGTCCTGCGGGGCGCCCTCGCGGACACCGTGATCCTGGGCGTCCAGACCAACACGGGCTTCCTGCGCCGCCTGCTGGCCCACCCGGACGTGGTGTCCGGGGACCTGGACACGGGCCTGGTCGAGCGGGACCTGTCCCAGCTCCTCCCCGACGGGGTCCCGGACGAGGTGTACGCGGCGGCCGCGCTGCTGGCCGGGGGCGCGTTCCCCCACCCCGCCCCTTCCCGAAACCGGGGCTCCGCCCCGGACCCCGGTCCTCAAACGCCGGACGGGCTGAAGGGCTGGGTCGACCCGTTCGACGCCGCCACCGGCTGGCGCCTCGGCGGCACCCCCGCCTGGACGGTCCACCACTTCCGCCTCCCGGGCCAGGACCCGGTCACGGTCCGCACCCGCCCTACCGGAACGGGCCGGGACACGGAGCTGCTGCTGGACGCGGACGACTCCGCAACACGCACGGACTCGCCGGCTCCGGCCGCCTCCGCGGCGCGGACGGACTCGCCGGCCCCGGCATCCTCCGCGGCGCAACCACATCCTTTGCCCGCACCCGACGGCGGCGCCCAGCCCAATCCAGCCCCGCCGGCGTTTGAGGCGCGGGGTCTGGGGCGGAGCCCCAGCACCCCGGCCCGGGGCCGGATCGTGCAGCTCACCCCCGAGCACCTCACGGTCGAACTGGACGGCGTCACGCACCGCTTCGCCCACGCCGCCTCCCCGGAGGGGACCTGGCTCGGCCGTGACGGCGACTCCTGGCACGTCCAGGCGCACGACCCGGTCGAGGCCGGCCTGCGCGGCGCGGGTCGCGCAGGCGCCGACACCCTCGCCGCCCCCATGCCCGGCACCGTCACGGTGGTCAAGGTGACCGTGGGCGAGAAGGTGGCCGCCGGTCAGAGCCTGCTCGTCGTCGAGGCCATGAAGATGGAGCACGTCATCTCCGCCCCGCACGCCGGCACCGTCACCGAACTCGACGTGACCCCCGGCACCACGGTCGCCATGGACCAAATCCTGGCCGTGGTCACCCCCGACGAGGAGGAGAAGGGCGAATGAACGGGCTTCCGATGAGCTTCGCCGACGAGGGCCTCCCGGCCCGGATCCGCATCCACGAGGTCGGCGCGCGCGACGGGCTGCAGAACGAGAAGACGGCCGTCCCGACCCACGTGAAGGCCGAGTTCGTGCACCGGCTCGCCGCGGCCGGGCTCACCACCATCGAGGCCACCAGCTTCGTGCACCCCCGGTGGATCCCCCAGCTGGCCGACGCCGACGAGCTGTTCCCGCTGCTCGCCGACGTGCCGGCCGCGCTGCCGGTCCTCGTCCCCAACGAGCGCGGCCTCGACCGCGCGCTCGCCCTCGGGGCCGACCGGATCGCCGTGATCGGTTCGGCCACCGAGACCTTCGCCTCCCGCAACCTCAACCGCACCGTCGCCGAGTCCCTCGCGATGTTCGAGCCCGTCGTGGCCCGCGCCAAGGAGCACGGGGCGCACGTCCGCGGCTACCTCTCCATGTGCTTCGGCGATCCCTGGGAGGGACCCGTCCCGGTCCACCAGGTGGTCGGCGTCGCCAAGGCCCTCCTCGACCTCGGCTGTGACGAGCTGAGCCTCGGCGACACCATCGGCGTCGCCACCCCGGGTCACGTGCGGGCCCTGCTGTCCGCGCTCAACGAGGAGGGCGTGGGCACCGACCGGCTCGGCGTGCACTTCCACGACACCTACGGCCAGGCCCTGTCCAACACCCTCGCCGCGCTCCAGCACGGCGTGACCACCGTCGACGCGTCCGCGGGCGGCCTCGGCGGATGCCCGTACGCCAAGAGCGCCACCGGCAATCTCGCGACCGAGGACCTCGTCTGGATGCTCGACGGCCTCGGCATCGAGACCGGGGTCGATCTGGCCGCCCTCACCGCCACGAGCGTGTGGATGGCCGAGCAGCTGGGGCGACCGAGCCCCTCCCGTACCGTCCGCGCCCTCTCCCACAAGGAGTAACGAAGACCATGGCCCTCGACCACCGGCTCACCCCCGAGCACGAGGAACTCCGTCGCACCGTAGAGGCGTTCGCGCACGATGTGGTGGCGCCCAAGATCGGCGATCTGTACGAGCGGCACGAGTTCCCGTACGAGATCGTCCGCGAGATGGGCCGCATGGGCCTGTTCGGCCTGCCCTTCCCGGAGGAGTACGGCGGCATGGGCGGCGACTATCTCGCCCTCGGCATCGCCCTGGAGGAGCTGGCCCGCGTCGACTCCTCGGTCGCCATCACCCTGGAGGCCGGCGTCTCGCTCGGCGCGATGCCGCTCTACCTGTTCGGCACCGAGGAGCAGAAGCGGGAGTGGCTGCCGCGGATGTGCTCCGGCGAGATCCTGGGCGCCTTCGGCCTGACCGAGCCCGGCGCGGGCTCCGACGCGGGCGGCACCCGTACGACCGCCGTGCGGGACGGCGACGAGTGGGTCATCAACGGTTCCAAGTGCTTCATCACCAACTCCGGTACGGACATCACCGGCCTGGTCACCGTCACCGCCGTGACGGGCCGCAAGGCGGACGGCCGCCCCGAGATCTCCTCGATCATCGTCCCGTCGGGCACCCCCGGCTTCACGGTGGCCGCGCCCTACTCCAAGGTCGGCTGGAACTCCTCGGACACCCGTGAGCTCTCCTTCGACGGCGTACGGGTCCCCCTCGCCAACCTGGTCGGCGCGGAGGGCCGCGGCTACGCCCAGTTCCTGCGGATCCTGGACGAGGGCCGCGTGGCCATCTCGGCGCTCGCGACGGGCCTGGCGCAGGGCTGCGTGGACGAGTCGGTGAAGTACGCCAAGGAGCGGCACGCCTTCGGCAAGGCGATCGGCGACAACCAGGCCATCCAGTTCAAGCTGGCGGACATGGAGATGCGCGCCCACATGGCCCGGATCGGCTGGCGCGACGCGGCCTCCCGGCTCGTGGCCGGGGAGCCGTTCAAGAAGGAGGCGGCCATCGCGAAGCTGTACTCCTCGACGGTGGCGGTCGACAACGCGCGCGACGCCACGCAGATCCACGGCGGCTACGGGTTCATGAACGAGTACCCGGTGGCCCGCATGTGGCGCGACTCCAAGATCCTGGAGATCGGTGAGGGAACGAGCGAGGTGCAGCGCATGCTGATCGCCCGTGAGCTGGGACTTTCCGCCTAGCGGCCGTCGGCGGTGCGGTACGGGGCCCTCCAGGCGGAGGGCCCCGTACCATTTTCAGCCAAGGTTAGGCTAACCTTCCTATCGAACGCCCGAGCCACCCAGTACGCACGAAAGTGGACCTCCCCATGCCCAAGTCCCGCTCCTCCCTCCTCACCCGCCGCGGCCTCATCGCGGCGGGCGGCGCCCTCGGCCTCGTGGCCGCGCTCACCGCCTGCGGTGGCAGCGACTCCGCGAAGGACGGTTCGGGCGACAAGGGCGCGGGCTCCGCGGCCTCGGGGCCCTGGAGCTTCAAGGACGACATGGGCAAGGACGTCACCACCAAGTCCGCGCCGAAGAACATCGTCGCCTTCACCGGCACCGCCGCCGCGCTCCACGACTACGGGGTCGAGGTCAAGGGCGTGTTCGGCCCGACGAAGACCGCCGACGGCAAGGCCGACGTGCAGGCCGGCTCGATGGACATCTCCAAGGTCGAGATCCTCGGCAACGTCTACGACGAGTTCAACGTCGAGAAGTACGCGGCCCTCCAGCCCGACCTCCTGGTGACCAACACCTGGGAGCCGGGCAGTTACTGGTACCTGCCGGAAGCCTCCAAGGACAAGATCCTGAAGCTGGCCCCGGCCGCCGCGATCGGCGTGGGCGGCGACGTCACGATGGACAAGGCCCTGGCCCGCACCGCGGACCTCGCGAAGTCCCTGGGCGCCGACCTGAACACCAAGAAGACCGTCGACGCCAAGGCCCGCTTCGAGGCCGCCTCCGCGAAGCTCCGCGAGGCCACCAAGGCGAACCCGGGCATCAAGGTGCTCGTCGGTTCCGGCGCCGCCGACCTGTTCTACGTCTCCACCCCGGCCACCTCCGCCGACCTGAAGTACTTCCAGTCGCTCGGCGTCGAGTTCATCGTCCCGGACAAGGTCGAGGGCGGTTTCTTCGAGAGCCTCAGCTGGGAGAACGCCGGCAAGTACAAGGCCGACGTCGTCCTCCTCGACAACCGCACCGGCACCCTCCAGCCGCAGGAGCTGAAGGCCAAGCCGACCTGGGCCGAGATGCCGGCCGTCAAGGCCGGCCAGATCACCCCCCGCGTGACCGAGCCGATCTACTCCTACGAGAAGTGCGCGCAGATCCTCGAAGAGCTCACCAAGGCCATCCAGAACGCCAAGAAGGTCAGCTGACCCGCGGCCCCCGGCCCCCAGCCCCTGACAGTCCGGCCCCGGCGCCCCACCCAGGCGCCGGGGCCTTCTGCCGCATCCCGCGCACCAACGGGCCGCAGCGCCCCGCTGCCGTACCGGCCGCCCGGCCCGCCACCGACCCGACTCCCAGGGGGACCGCATGACCGCCACCGCCCCGGACGCCGCACCCGAAGCCGCCGGAATCGCCAATGACGCCCCCCACTTCCGCTTCTTCGCCCTCGAAGTGCTCCGCACGCGCCGGCTCGGCCGCTCCTTCCTGCGGATCACCTTCGGCGGCGAGTCCCTGAGCGGCTTCCGCTCGGGCGGCTACGACCAGAGCCTCTCCCTCTTCCTGCCGCCCGCCGGCCGGGAGCACACGGTGCTGCCGTCCACGGACGAGGACACCTGGTTCGCGGACTGGCGCGGGATGCCGGACGAGGAGCGCCCGGTGATGCGCTCCTACACGGTCCGCGAACAGCGCCGGACGGCCGCCGGCGTGGACGAGGTGGACATCGACTTCGTCCTGCACGGAAGTTCCTCCCCCGCCTCGTCCTGGGCGGGCCGCGCGGTGACCGGCCGCCGGATCATGGCGATCGGTCCGGCCGTCGCGGAGAACAAGTCCGTACGCTTCCAGCCACCGGCCGCCACCGACGCGTTCCTCCTCTACGCGGACGAGACCGCCCTGCCCGCGGCCGCCGCGATCCTGGACCGCCTCCCGGCGGGCACCCCGGTCAGGGCCTGGTTCGAGGTCCCGCACGAGGAGGACCGGCTGTACCTCCCGACGCCCGCCGGCGCGGACATCACCTGGGTCGTACGGGACCCCGGCGCCGGCCGCGAACGCACCGACCGGGTCCTGGACGCCCTCCGCACCGCCGAACGGCCCGCCGCCGCAGCCCCGTACGCCTGGATCGCGGGCGAGTCCGCGACGATCCGGGCGGTCCGCAAGCACTTCGTCCAGGACTGCGGCATCGACCGCCGCGCGGTCCGCTTCACCGGTTACTGGCGTCTCGGCGCGAGCGAGGAGCAGCTCCTCGCGGAGGCCTACGCGGGCCGGGCACCCAGCGAGGACCCGACCGCGGAGCTCTAGCGGAGCGCCGCCGGCTGCGGACCGCCCGCACGCGGCCCTACTGCCACGGCACGTCCGGTGCCCGGAGGTAGTTGATGTCCTGGGCGTCCAGGCGGGGGCCCTGGGCGGCCAGGCGCAGGCGGTACGAGGTCCAGTCACGGGTGGCGGCCGGGGACCAGCCCAGTTCCGCCAGGCCCAGGACGCGCGGGAAGGCCATCTGCTCCCAGTCCTCCCGGGTCGCGATCGTCTCCGTCCACAGCGGGGCCTCCACCCCGAGGACCGCGGACTCCGGCAGGCCCGTCAGGTAGGCCCCCGGGTCCCAGTCGTAGGCGCGGCGCACCGGTACGTACCCGGCCCAGGCCAGCCCCGGCTTGGTCTCCTTGTCGTACTTCATGTCCAGGTAGAGCCGGTCCGCCGGGGACAGGATGACCGGGCTGCCCGCCTTGGCCGCCGCGGCCACCGCCGCCTTCTCGGCCGCCGCCGTGCGGTCGTGGCCCCAGTACTGGAGCACCGCCCCCGGAGCCGGCCGGGCCGTCGCGAGCTGGTGCCAGGCCACCACCGTCTTGCCGTGCTTCGCCACCACCGCCTGGGCCCGGTCCATGAAGGCCGCGTAGTCCGCCGCGGGCGTGGAGTGGGCCTCGTCGCCGCCGATGTGCAGGTACTCGCCGGGGGTCAGCTCCGCGATCTCCCCCAGCACCTGGTCGATGAACTCGTAGGTCCGCTCCTTGCCCACGCACAGCGAGCTGAAGCCGACCTTGATCCCGGTGTAGCGCTCGCGCGCCTTGCCGTCGCAGTTCAGCTCCGCGTAGGCGGCCTGCGCGGCGTTCACGTGGCCGGGCATGTCGATCTCGGGGACCACGTCCACGTACCGCTGCGAGGCGTACGCCACCAGGTCCCGGTACTCGTCCTTCGTCCAGTGCCCGCCGGGCCCGCCGCCGACCTCGCTCGCGCCCCCGTACTCCGCCAGCCTCGGCCAGGAGTCGATCGCGATGCGCCAGCCCTGGTCGTCGGTCAGGTGCAGGTGCAGGGTGTTGACCTTGTACTGGGCGAGCTGGTCGACGTATCTCTTGACCTGCTCCACCGTGAAGAAGTGGCGGGCCACGTCCACCATCGCCCCCCGGTACGCGAAGCGCGGCGCGTCCGTGACCGTGCCGCCGGGCACCGTCCCCGGACCGGACACCGGCAGGAGCTGGCGCAGCGTCTGGCCGGCGTGGAAGAGGCCTTCGGGCGTGCGGGCGGTGAGGGTGACCCCGCCGGGCCCCGACTCCAGCCGGTAGCCCTCCTCCCCCGCCGCCTCGGCGCCCCTGTCGATCCGCAGCCGGACCCCGTCGCCCTCCGCGCCGTCTACCACGGGCAGCGGCAGCCCGCTGGGGCCGCGCAACTGTTCGGCGAGGAGTTCTCCGACCTTGCGGACCTCCTCGTCGCCGGTCAGGCCGGTACGGATGACCGTGCCCGGGCCGAAGGCGTACCCCGGGCCCTGGGCCCGGGCGGAGACGGGCGCCGGCAGGAGCCGTTCGTAGGGCGCGAGCACGACGGGGGGCTCGTCGCCCGGCCGGGCGTCGTCCCCCCTCGCGGCGCTGCTGCAGGAGGTGGCCGCGGGGATGGCGGCGAGGACGAGGAGGGCGGCGAGCACGCGTCGCGGGACTCTCATGGGCATAGGTATAGGCCAACCGGGCTCGTGGGGCCGATGCAAGAATCCAAGGATGGCGGAAATCATCCAGAAGGACGGCACATGGACCTTCGACGGGGACGCGGTGCGCATCGTGCCGGGCCGCGACAAGGGGGTGGGCCTGCTGCGCCAGACGCTGGGCGAGGTACTCGTCCCGCTGCGCGCGCTGGCCGGCATCTCCTACGAACCGGGGCGCAAGGCGGGCCGGCTGCGCCTGCGGCTGCGTGACGGCGCCGACCCGCTGCTCCAGGTGACGGGCGGCCGGCTGCCGGAGGCCTCCGACCCGTACCGGCTGACGGTGGAGCCGGACCGCGGCGGGGTGGCGGAGTACTTCGTGGACGAGGTCCGCCACGCTCTGCTGCTGGACCAGGTGGACGGCGGCCCCACCGACTCCTACCTCCTGCCCGGTCCCGCCGTGCCGATCACGGTCGGCGCGGGCGACGGGACGGTGGCCTTCGACGGGGACCGGGTGGCCCTGGACTGGAACTGGACGACGGAGGAGGCCAAACGCTCCGGCGGGGCCCGGGAGTTCAGAATCGCGGACCTGCGGTCGGTGGAGTGGGCCCCGTCGCGGGGGCTGGAGAACGGGTGGATCCGCTTCGCTCTGGCCGGCGCCGGCCAGAGCGCGGCGCCGAAGTACGACCCGTACACGGTGGAGCTGTTCGGCTTCAAGAAGGACCCCCTGATGGCGCTGGTCGCGGCCGCCGTGGCGGTCCGCATGCCGCACCCGGCGGCGCCCTCGCCGGCGCCCGAGCCCTCGCTCTCGTTCCCACCCTCGCTCTCCCCCTCGCCCTCCCCCTCGCTCCCGCCCGCGCCCTCGCTCCCGCCCGCGCCCTTGCCGGAAACGGGTCCGGACGTCGCACCCGCCCCCGCCGCCGCCCCGGCGCAGGACCACGACGCCCTGCTGCGGCGGCTGCGCGAGCTGGGAGAGCTGCATCAGACGGGGATCCTCACGGCCGAGGAGTTCACGACGGCGAAAGCGACGATTTTGGGTCGTTTCTGACCACCAAAGACCGGAATTAACCCCTCCCCTGGTCCAGACCAGCGCGATCCTGCCCGATTTCGGGCAGGATTTTTGCGTTCTGCGGCTCGCACCGACAATATCGACGGATGCCCGACCGCCGCCCGTCGCACGAAGACCTCGTCGACCACTTGGTGCGCAGCACCTCGCTCCAGCGGGGCGAAGCCGCCCGAGTGGTGCTCGACGTCCTCGCGTACTTCGACGAGAGCACCGAGGAGTTCGTCCGCCGGCGCCACCGTGAGCTCCAGTCCGGGGGCGCGGTCAACGCGGACATCTTCGAGCGGATCGCGGCCGAACTGCCGCACCGCGCCGTGGCACCGCCGGAGCTCTCGCTCCGGCAACTGCGCCGCATCGTCTACGGCTGAGACACCTGCCGGGGATCCGGACAGCGGCAAGAGCAACCGAACTTCAGGAGGGGAAAGACCTTATGTGCGGAATCGTGGGTTACATCGGCAAGCGTGACGTGGCACCGCTGCTGCTGGAGGGCCTGCAGCGACTGGAGTACCGCGGCTACGACTCCGCGGGCATCGTCGTCAACAGCCCGAAGGCCGCGGCCCTGAAGGTCGTCAAGGCCAAGGGGCGCGTGCGCGAGCTGGAGTCGCGGGTCCCCAAGCGCTTCGCCGGCACCACCGGCATCGCCCACACCCGCTGGGCCACCCACGGCGCCCCGAGCGACATCAACTCCCACCCGCACCTGGACGCCGACAACAAGGTCGCCGTCGTCCACAACGGCATCGTCGACAACGCCTCCGAGCTGCGCGCCAAGCTGGAGGCCGACGGGGTCGTCTTCCTCTCGGAGACCGACACCGAGGTGCTCGTCCACCTCATCGCCCGCGCCCAGTCCGACACCCTGGAGGAGAAGGTCCGCGAGGCGCTCAAGGTCGTCGAGGGCACCTACGGCATCGCCGTGATGCACGCCGACTTCCCCGACCGCATCGTCGTGGCCCGCAACGGCTCCCCGGTCGTCCTCGGCATCGGCGAGAAGGAGATGTTCGTCGCCTCGGACATCGCCGCGCTCGTCGCCCACACCCGCCAGATCGTCACCCTCGACGACGGCGAGATGGCGACCCTGAAGGCCGACGACTTCCGGACCTACACCACCTCCGGCACGACGACCACCGCCACGCCCGAGACCGTGGAGTGGGAGGCCGCCTCCTACGACATGGGCGGCCACGACACGTACATGCACAAGGAGATCTCCGAGCAGGCCGACGCGGTCGACCGCGTCCTGCGCGGCCGGATCGACGACCGCTTCAACACCGTCCACCTGGGCGGCCTGAACCTGGACCCGCGCGAGGCGCGCGGCATCCGCCGGGTCAAGATCCTGGGCTGCGGTACCTCGTACCACGCCGGTCTGATCGGCGCGGGCCTCATCGAGAGCCTGGCCCGCATCCCCGCCGACGCCGAGCCGGCCTCCGAGTTCCGCTACCGCAACCCGGTCGTGGACCCCGACACCCTCTACATCGCGGTCTCCCAGTCCGGTGAGACGTACGACGTGCTCGCGGCCGTGCAGGAGCTCAAGCGCAAGGGCGCCCGCGTCCTCGGCGTGGTCAACGTGGTCGGCTCCGCGATCGCCCGCGCGGCGGACGGCGGCGTGTACGTGCACGCCGGCCCCGAGGTCTGCGTCGTCTCCACCAAGTGCTTCACCAACACGGTCGTGGCCTTCGCGCTGCTCGCCGTGCACCTCGGCCGCATCCGCGACCTGTCCGTCACCGACGGCAAGCGGATCATCGACGGCCTGCGCAAGCTGCCCGCGCAGATCCAGGAGATCCTGGACGGCGAGGAAGACATCAAGAAGCTGGCCGCCGAGTACGCCGAGGCCAAGTCGATGATGTTCATCGGCCGCGTCCGGGGCTACCCGGTGGCCCTGGAGGCCTCCCTGAAGCTCAAGGAGATCTCCTACATCCACGCCGAGGCCTACCCGGCCTCCGAGCTCAAGCACGGCCCGCTGGCCCTCATCGAGCCCTCGCTGCCGACGGTCGCGATCGTCCCCGACGACGACCTGCTGGAGAAGAACCGCGCGGCCCTGGAGGAGATCAAGGCCCGCAGCGGCCGGATCCTCGCGGTCGCCCACACCAAGCAGGAGAAGGCCGACCACACGATCCTCGTGCCCAAGAACGAGGACGAGCTGGACCCGATCCTGATGGGCATCCCGCTGCAGCTGCTGGCGTACCACACCGCCCTGGCCATGGGCCGGGACATCGACAAGCCGCGCAACCTGGCGAAGTCCGTCACCGTCGAGTAGGTCGCGCAGTCGCGCGGTCGCGTGGATCTCCGGATCACCACGCGAGGAAGGCCCCCGGGAATCCCGGGGGCCTTTTCGTGCGGTGCGTGCTGCGTGCTGCGGCATGCGTGGTGCGACATGCGTGGTGCGGTCGGTGCGTCGGACGTCAGCTCGCCGCGACGGCTCCGCGCCGGCCCTTGCCGAGGGCCATCGGCCAGCTCGCCAGCGCCGCGGTGGCCCCGTACCAGGCCAGCAGTCCGCAGAGCGCCGCCACCCAGCCGGCCGCCTTGGCCAGCCCGTCGCTCTCGGCGAAGGTGCCTATCGCCAGGAGCAGCAGGGACAGGGTGAACAGGCCGTACACGCCCTGACCGAACAGACCGCCCGAGGCGGCAGCGGTGAGGGTCAGTGCCAGCATGGCGAAGAGCACGAGGAACATCCCGGCCGCGTCTGCCGAAACCTTTCCGTCGGCCCCACTGGCCCAGATGAACCAGAAGGTTCCGATGCCCGCGAAGGCCGTGCCGTTGAAGCCGTCGCCGCCGCGGTACTCGAGGACTCCGAGGACGAACAGGGCGAGTCCGCCGAGGTACATCGCGAGCGACACGGAGTTCGCCGCGGTCACACCGTCGATGATGCCGGTGTTGCCGATACCGAACGCGAGAAGGGTGAGACCCAGGGCGATGTGCCCGAGGGCCGAAGTCGAGGCCGTGCTTCCCGCAGAGACACCGTTGTCCACGGCGGGCTCCCTTCGATCTGCAGTTGTTTGCTGCGTCCCAGCAGCCTTTATCTACCCCTTACATGGGGGTGCACAACCGCACAATCGACATACAGACGGTTACGGGATGACAACGACCGGTCGCTGCGCCCGCTTCGCCAGCCGGCCCGCCACCGATCCGAAGATCCGGCCGACGATCCCGTGCGTGGAGCCGACCACGATGGCGTCCGCCGAGTACTCCCGGCCGACCTCCTCCAGCTCGTGGCAGATGTCCCCGCCGCGCTCGACGAGGATCCACGGAACCTCGGACAGGTAGTCCGCGCAGGCCAGCTCCAGTCCCAGCACCTCGGTGCGGTGGTCCGGCACGTCCACGAAGACCGGCGGCTCGCAGCCGGCCCACACGGTGGTGGGCAGCCGGTTCGCCACGTGGACGATGATCAGACCGGAGCCGGAGCGACGGGCCATGCCGATCGCGTACGCGAGGGCGCGCTCGCTGGACATGGATCCGTCGAAGCCCACCACGACCCCGTGCCGGAAGGCCGGGTCGCAGGGATGACGTGGTTGTTCCACCGCGCGCAGGTCGGCCGATTCGGGGTCGGCCAGGCGTTTGCGCTTGCGGTCCGCGGGTTCGGAGAATTCGTGACCGGCCATGGGTGTCTCGGCGAAGAGGTCCTCAGGGGAAGGGACAAGGGGACGGGGCGCCAATAGGCGGAAGCGACGATTCAAGCGGGACGATTCCAGAAAACGACAACTCAGTGTGACCGAGCTCTGTCCGGGAAGCATCTTCCCAAGCCCATACCCACCAGGGTACGGCGACACTCCTGTGCTGCACAGGTCATGCCGCCCTTGGAGAGCGTCCCAGGGAGCATGCCGCAGCCACGCCTCCTTGGCAATGTCCGCTGTCCCCTACAGCCAGTGACCAGGAGCACCCCATCGGGTGTGCGCCACCCGTGCGCGCAGTGACGAAGCCGCGCCGCGGGCCGTTGGACACGAGTCCGACCGTCCAGGAAGAGCCCGCAGGGAGCACGCCGTGCCCGGTCGTCCGGTCCACCCCGTCCAGCCCGCTCAGTCGCCCGCTCAGCCGAAGCAGTCCGTCCACACGCCGCCCCCTCCCCTTCACTCGTCCGTGCAGCCCTCCCGGCGGCCCCAGGAGGACCCGGCGGGTGACGTGGTGCGCTGGGCGGCCTTCAGCTGCCTGCTCGTCCCCGTGGTCCTGGTCGTCTACGGGACCTCCTTCGGCGGGGCCGCCGTAGCCACCCTGGGACTCGCGGCCGTCACGGCGGCCTGCCGGGTGCTGCTGCGCCACTCGGAACAGACGGAGCGGAATGCCGGCCGGGTCCTCGCGGAGGACCGATTGACGCCCGCACACCGGGGCCGCCACTCGCGCGCCGGGGCCGGAAGCCAGCGCGGATGTCAGGTTTCCGGCGGGATGTCCTCTCACGACTGACCGATTCGCACATCCACACCCGCATGTTTTCAGCCAACTTCCCGGCAGGTCACCCCCCTTGCCGGAATGTCCCCCCGACCCCCTCACCATCAGCGACTACGGCGCTACAAGGGGTCTTGGACCCTACGAGTACTGGCCATGGCCGGACAGTGCGCTTTCCACCCGGGTAGCGGAGTGGAAGGCTTCCTGATCGAATGCTTTTCGCCAAGTTGCCAAGTCGACATAGCGCTGCGTGCTGAACTTGTCACGCCGACACCACGGGACGCAGTAGATTCGATCATGTATTTACGGCGGGGGAGCCACGTGCAAGGCCGAGGGGATACGTGCAGGTGCGACCAGACCAAGGAGTCGCGACACCCAAGGGGGGCTTAGCGCCATGAGCCAGGATTCCACCGCCGTCGTCGTAGACGGCAGGAAGCTCGCGGGGCGTCGCCGCAGGGAGATCGTCGCGGTGCTGCTCTTCAGCGGCGGACCGATCTTCGAGAGCTCCATTCCACTTTCCGTGTTCGGCATTGACCGGCAGGACGCGGGAGTTCCACGCTACCGACTGCTCGTGTGCGCCGGTGAGGACGGTCCGCTGCGGACCACCGGCGGACTCGAACTGACCGCGCCATACGGGTTGGAGGCGATCGCCCGGGCAGGCACGGTCGTCGTTCCCGCGTGGCGTTCCATCACCTCACCGCCGCCGCCGGAGGCGCTCGACGCGCTGCGCCTGGCGCACGAGGAGGGGGCCCGGATCGTCGGACTGTGCACGGGTGCGTTCGTGCTCGCCGCCGCCGGCCTGCTGGACGGCCGGCCCGCGACGACGCACTGGATGTACGCGCCGACGCTGGCCAAGCGCTACCCGTCCGTCCACGTCGATCCGCGCGAGCTGTTCGTCGACGACGGCGACGTGCTGACGTCCGCGGGCACCGCGGCCGGAATCGACCTGTGCCTGCACATCGTGCGCACGGACCACGGCAGCGAGGCGGCGGGCGCACTGGCCCGCAGGCTCGTCGTCCCGCCGCGCCGCACGGGTGGCCAGGAACGCTACCTCGACCGGTCGCTGCCGGAGGAGATCGGCGCCGACCCGCTGGCCGAGGTCGTCGCCTGGGCACTGGAACACCTCCACGAGCAGTTCGACGTGGAGACGCTGGCGGCGCGCGCCTACATGAGCAGGCGCACCTTCGACCGGCGGTTCCGCTCGCTCACCGGCAGTGCGCCGCTCCAGTGGCTGATCACCCAGCGGGTGCTTCAGGCGCAGCGGCTGCTGGAGACCTCCGACTACTCGGTCGACGAGGTCGCCGGACGCTGCGGGTTCCGCTCGCCGGTCGCGCTGCGCGGGCACTTCCGCCGCCAGCTGGGGTCCTCCCCGGCCGCCTACCGCTCCGCCTACCGGGCCCGCCGCCCGCAGGCGGACGTGGTCCAGGTGGCTCAGCTGTCGGAGTCGCCGGTCCCGCACCAGCGCAGTCCGCAGCCGCAGCGGACCGCGGCGGCACTCGCCGCGGCCGGTCCCACGGTGACGGAGCTGTACGCCCCGGGCCGGGTGCTGCGCGAGCACGCGTAACGAGGTCCAGGGAAGGTCCCCCGCACCAGTGGTCACCTCGGTGGTCACCGATGCGGGGGACCTTCCGCATAAGGTGGGGCGCATGAACGATCGCATGGTGTGGATCGACTGCGAGATGACCGGGCTCTCGTTGACGGACGACGCACTTATCGAGGTGGCCGCACTGGTCACCGACTCGGAGCTCAACGTGCTCGGCGAAGGCGTGGACATTGTGATCCGCCCGCCGGACGCGGCCCTGGAAACCATGCCCGACGTGGTGCGCGAGATGCACACGTCGTCCGGCCTGCTCGACGAGCTGGCCGGCGGGACCACCCTCGCGGACGCGGAGGCACAGGTCCTGGCATACGTACGGGAACATGTGAAGGAACCCCGCAAGGCACCGCTCTGCGGAAACACGGTCGGCACCGACCGCGGCTTCCTGCTGCGCGACATGGCCGCGCTCGAGGGGTACCTGCACTACCGGATCGTGGACGTGTCCTCGATCAAGGAGCTGGCACGGCGCTGGTACCCGCGCGCCTACTTCAACAGCCCGCCGAAGAACGGCAACCACCGGGCGCTCGCGGACATCAAGGAGTCCATCGCCGAGCTGCGCTACTACCGGGAGGCCGTCTTCGTGCCGCAGCCCGGTCCGGACTCGGACACGGCGCGCACCATCGCCGCCAAGCACGTCGTCCCCGGCGCCTAGCACCCACCGGAGAGGGGGGCGGGGAAAGGGGGGAGCGAGCACCCTCCCGGACCCTGTACGCTTTTCTTCGGCCGGTCGGTTTTCCGACCGGACATGGTGGGTGTAGCTCAGTTGGTAGAGCACCTGGTTGTGGTCCAGGTGGCCGCGGGTTCAAGTCCCGTCACTCACCCTGACGAGAAGGCCCCGGTCCGCGAAAGCGGACCGGGGCCTTCCGCGTTTCCTAGAACAGCAGGTTGTACCTGCCGAAGCCGGTACCGACCTTCACCCCGGCGGCGTACGGCTTCGCCGCGACCCCCGTGCCCTGGTACAGCCACAGGCTCCCGGCCTTGTCACGGGCCACCAGGTCGGCCTTGCCGTCGGACGTCAGGTCACCCGGCGCGACGATCGAGTTGAAGATCTGCCAGTTGCTGCCTATCTGCAGCTTGGTCGCGAACGGCTTCGCGGCCGCCCCCGTGCCCTGGTACAGCCACAGCTTCCCGTCCTTGTCCCGGGCCACCAGGTCGGCCTTGCCGTCACCGGTCAGATCGACACCGCCCACCAGCTGGTCGTAGATGCTCCAGCCGCGGCCGATCTGCACCCTGGTCTCGAACGGCCTCGAGTTCAGGCCCGTGCCCTGGTACAGCCACAGCACACCCGCGGTGTCCCGCGCCAGCAGGTCCGACTTCTTGTCGCCGGTGACGTCGGAGACACCGACCAGCGTGTCGTAGACGTTCCAGCCGGCACCGACCCGTATCCGGTTCTTGTAGATGGAGCCGTCGCCCGAGGTCGGGTGGATCCACAGCACCCCGTCCTTGTCCCGACCCACCGCACCCCGTCCGGTGCTCTGGATCGTCACCGGCCCCAGCCGGGTCAGCGCGGTGTACTTGTTCCAGTCGAAGGTGCCGCCGACCGGGTCGACCGGCGCGAACGGCTCGGCGATCTTGCCCGTGCTCTTGTAGTCCCACAGACCGCCCTCGGCGTCGCGGCCCACGACCCGGTACCGCTGGGTCACCGGTATCGAGCTGGCGATCGCGAAGTCCGAGGCCGTAGTCGGGTTGTCGCCCCAGCCGCCGGTGTACACCTCGTAGACCGCGGTGGCGCTCAGCTTCCACGCGGGCGTGGTCGCATCGGCCTTCAGGGTGTAGGTGACGGTGTAGTCACCGGGCTTCGCGATGTCGCAGCGGATCTCGTTGCCCCAGCCGATCTCGCCGAAGGAGTGGTCGCACTCGACACCGGCCGCGCCGCCCCCTTCGACACCGGCGACCGTGACCTTCAGCTCGCCCTCGTCCCACCGGCGGAAGCCCGCCGCCTGGGAGAGGCTCACCTGGAGCTTGCCCTTGTCGACCGCGTGCACCTTCACCGTCTGCATCACCGAGCCGCCCGCCGGCAGCTTCGGCGTCGACTGCGTGACGGTGTTCAGCGCGACGTGCGCCTTGCTCTTCACGGTGACCGTGGCGTGCGCCCGACGCGGGCCGATGGCCTTGGATCCCGCGGTCTGCGCCTCCTTGATGCCCGCGGTGATGCTGGCGCCGCGCGGCACGTAGACGAGGCCGTAGTAGGCCGTCACGCCGTTCGCCGTCGAGCTCGGAGCCGATATCTGGGGATACGGGTTGTTCCACCCGTCCAGGTTGCACAGGTAGACGCCGGCGATCCCGGCCTTCGGTGCGCAGCTCTCCGTCAGGGCCACCTTCAGCCCGGCCGGCGCTCCACCGCCGGACCAGCCGGCGTCCGTGAGCGGCTTCTTGCTCACGACGTAGACGTAGGTGCCGTCCGCCTTCCCGTCGCCGTTCCCGCCGGTGCTCGACGGGGCCAGCTCGGCCCACCCCTCGCCCGGCATGAGGACCTTGTCCTCGACCGGACTGAAGTAGAACGTCGGGTCCCCGGCCGCCATGGCCGTGCCCGCACCCGCGATACCGCCGGTGACGAGCAGCGCCACCGCGCTGCCGATACTCAAAAGCCTTCGCATGTTTCCCCCCAGTAATCGATCAATCGGCGGACGCTAACACGCACCTGTGCCGACGAAAACGCCCGGGTCCGGGGAAGGCGGCCCCACGCCCGGAATGCGTCGGCATGCACCGCCGACCAGGTCTCGGAGGTGCGCGGCGCGTGGCCGGTGAGGCGTTCGAGATCGGCGGTGAGGTCGACCGGAAGCCCGTCCGAGGCAGCCCGGAAGCCGAGCAGGGCCTCCGCGGACGTTGGAGCCGCGGCCACCGGTGACGAGAACCCCGGGCGTGTTCGGCATGGCGGATTCCTGCCCTTCCTGCTCTAGGATGGATACGTGGCGCAGATTCTGTGCGACGCATTCTCTGCGTCACACAGACAAATTTGGAGCACGGAGAAGCCGATGTCAACCGATTACGCTCGTTCGAGTGATGAGTGGAGCCGCGCCGAGCTGCTCGCGCGCATCGTCACCGAAAGCCAGCGGCACTACGCCGATTACTCGCTCTTCAACCAGGCCATGGCCGACCACGTAGGCCTGCACCCCACCGACATGCAGTGCGTCGCCCTCCTCGACATGGAGCCGGAACCGGTCAGCACCGGTGACATCGCCCGCCTCACCGGCCTGACCTCCGGCTCCGCCACCCGCCTCGTGGACCGCATGGTCAAGGCCGGCGTCGTCGAGCGGCACGCCGACCCGCACGACCGCCGCCGCT
Source organism: Streptomyces sp. NPDC099050 (assembly GCF_044759865.1). NCBI lineage: Bacteria > Bacillati > Actinomycetota > Actinomycetes > Kitasatosporales > Streptomycetaceae > Streptomyces > Streptomyces sp. NPDC099050. Next base: position 21,912 of record NZ_JBIWAE010000015.1, read on the forward strand.
CCCTCGTCGCCCTCTCCCCCACCGCCCGCGAACGGATCGGCGCCGCCTGGGAAACCCCCGGCCGCGCCTTCGGCGCCGTTCTGGCGGGCTACTCCGACTCCGAACTGGCGGTCATCGCCGACTACCTGCACCGCGCCGCCGAGGTCGGCCGCGCCCAGGCCAAGCGGCTGACCTCGGGCGACTCCGCCCCGTAGAGACCTCCCGCAGAGACCTCCCCAGACCCTTCCCAACCCGCCCGCTCGGGCGTTGGCGTCCAGCCCAACGGGCAACGGCGCGCGCCGGAGAAACGGGAGGGCGGCGTCCGGCTGGAGGCTGTCCATGCCCACGCCCGCACCCGCCGGCTTCCGCGGGGTGCTCGCCCTCGGCGGCCGCGCCCTGCCCGTGAACGGGTTCCCCGCCCGCCTGCCCGCCGCACTGTGCCCCATCGGGACGCTGCTGCTCATCAACGAACGCGACGGCATCGGCGACGCCGGGACCGGACTGGCCGTCGCCCCGCCCGAGCTCGTCACGGCCGCCCTCGGCGCGCCTGCCGGGGGCGGCAGCATCTGCGCCTCCGTCCGGGCGGGAGCTACTCCGTCCGGCTACTCCGTCCGGCTACTCCGTCCGGTTCGCGCCCTGGATGTGGAAGTTGAAGTCCGTGTGCCCCAGGGTCCCCATCAGCCGGAGCCAGACCGGCAGCAGCATCTCCGTGCCGCGCGCGGTCTCGATGCCACCCAGGTCGATGACGCTGTGCTCGCTCCAGTCGAAGGAGTACAGGAGTTCCCGTACCGCCTTCTTCGCCTCGGCGTCCTCACCCGAGAGGAACACCGTGTGGTCGCCGGGGACCCTGCCCGGGTCGACCATGACCTGGCAGTTCATCGTGTTCAGCGTCTTGACCACGCGCAGCCCCGGGAAGGTCCGCTGGATCAGCTCGCCCAGGCTGTCGCCGTCCACCGGGTCGAGGCCGGGCGGGAACCCGCGCGAGAAGTCCAGCGGGTTCGCGATGTCGATCAGGATCTTGCCGTCCAGGTGCGCGGCGTCGGCCTCCGTCAGGGCGGCCACGCTGACCTGCCCGCCCGTGGCGTTGACGAGCACCTCGCCGCGCCGCGCCGCCTCCGCGAAGGGGGCGAGCCCCGCCGCCGGGTTGGCCCGCCGCCACGCGGCGTACTCGGTGCGGTCGAGGGTGGCCCCGGGGTCCCGGGTGCCGATGACGACCTCGTGGCCGAGGGAGAGCAACCGGGTGGCGACCGTACGGCCGACGATGCCGGTACCGAGGACTGCGTAACGCATGACGGCTTCCCCTCACATACGGAAGGAATCGGAAGGCGGAGAACCCGAAGGCGGGCGGAACCACTCAAGCAGGTCGTACGGATTCCCGCGCGGGAGGCGTCGACTCCCCGCCAACCTCAGCTAGTCCAGGATCCCCACGTCGTAGAAGAACCGGTAGCGCGTCGGGGCGTCCGGAAGGAACCAGTGGAAGCCCTCCTCCAGGAAGACGGCCACGAGGTTCACGGCGATCACCAGGCCCAGGAACCACAGCGCGAGCATCCCCACCGTGCGGTACGGTCCCGGGTCCTGCGCCGGGACGACCCGGTCCGCGGTGGCGTGGGCGAAGGCCAGGACGATGCCCACGGCGACGACCGAGGCCTGGAAGAGGATCCACGCCCAGACGTAGAGGTGCAGGCCGAGCACCTCGCTCCCGTACCCCTTGTCACCGGGCAGGATGTGCAGCGTCGTCTGCCGCCACGAGGCGAACGAGCCGGCGATCACGGCGACCAGCGACAGGCCCCAGCCCATCATGTAGTCGCGGCCGGTGACCGCCCCGCGCGACAGCGCCGTCCGGACGATGTGGGCCGCCCCCATGGCCGCCAGCAGCATGAACATCCGCTGCACGATGCAGAGCGGGCACGGGTACTCCCCCATCCCGAACTGGTAGAAGAGCCCGCCGCACACCACCCCCGTCCAGCCGATGGCGAAGGCGCACGCGAACCAGAACTGGACCCGGCCCAGCAGGCCGCCCTCCAGGGGCGTCTCCGGGAGGAGACTGGACATCGCGGCCACGGTCAGTAGCTCAAGGTGAGGGCGAGGCCGCTGGTGATGTGGTGCGCCATCAGCAGGATCACGGCGAGGAGCACGAGCCACCAGGCGCCGAGCACGATGAACCGCGGGGAGTCCCGGTACATCGCGATCGAAGTGGCGAGGAGGCCGCCGAAGATGAGGGTGTCCATGGCGCGGACCGTACCGACAGGCGGACATACCGGACGCGCGGCGCGCCCCCGCCGCCCACAGGGTTACGTCGGTTGCGCCCCCACCGCGTACGGGACCAGTCCGGTTGCGCCCCCGCCGCCTACGGGACCAGGCCGGTTGCGCCGCCCCCGGGTACGGGGCTGCGTCAGTCGCGCCGCCCCCGCGTACGGGGCTGCGTCAGGTGCGCCGCCGCCTGCGTCGGCTGCGTCCGCCGCGGGCGGACTCACCCCGCGCCCGCCCGTCCAGGGCGATCCACACCCGCACCTCGGTGCCGCCGAGCACCGAACGCCCCAGCCGCACGTCCCCGCCCGTCGACTCCGCGACCCGCCGCACGATGTCCAGTCCCAGGCCCGTGGACCCGTCGCGGCCGCCGTCGTTGCCGCGCCGCAGGGCCGCGTCCGGATCGGCGATGCCGCCCCCCGCGTCCGAGACGAGCACGATGACCGCGTCCCCCGCGTCGTGGACGTCCACCGCGAACGGGGTGCCCTCGGGGGTGTGCCGGAACACGTTGCCCAGCATGGCGTCCAGCGCCGCGGCGAGCTCCGGCCGGGCCACGGGGATCCGTACCGTACGGTCCACCCCCGCGAGCCGCACCTCGCGGCCCTCGTCCTCCGCCAGCGCCGACCAGAACCCCATCCGGTCGCGGATCACCTCGGAGGCGTCGCACCCGGCGCCCGGCCCCTGCGCGGCGGCGGAACGCTGCTCGCGGGCGGTACGGATGATCGTGTCGACCTCCCGCTCCAGCTGCTCCACGGCCGCCCGGGTCTGCTCCGCGGCCGGGCCGTCGCCGAGCGAGGCCGCGTTGAGGCGCAGCACCGTCAGCGGGGTCCGCAGCCGGTGCGAGAGGTCGGCGGCCAGCTCCCGCTCGTTGGCCAGGAGTTCCACCACCTGGTCCGCCATCGAGTTGAACGCGACGGCCGCCGAGCGGAGTTCCTTCGGCCCGTCCTCCGGGACCCGCGCCCCCAGCCGCCCCTCGCCCAGCCGGTGCGCGGCGTCCGCGAGCCGCTCGGCGGGCCGCACCAGGCGGGCGCCGAGCCGGTCCGCGACCGCCACCGAGCCCACGACCAGGGCGAGGCCGACGCCCGCGAGGACCACCCAGGCGGTGGCTACGCCGTTGCTGACCTCGCTCTCCGGCACCAGGATCTCCACCACGGCGATGTCCCCGGAGCCCAGTGCCACGGGCTGGAGCAGGGCGAAACCGCCGCCCGCCACCGGGGCCGTCGCGGCCCGCCCGATCCGCCGGGTCTCGGAGACCGCGCGCTCGCCGGCCCAGCCGTCGCCGATGTCCACGCGCGGGCTGTCCCCGACGGCCGGCACGTGCACGGCCATCCGCCGGTCGGCGCCCATCTGCGTGGACTCCACGGCCTTGCGCAACTGCACCGGGTCGGTGGTGATGGACAGCGTCGGCCCGATGGTGGCGGCCTGCCGCTCGGCGTTGGAGAACGCCCGGTCGCTGGCCATCTCCTGGACGACCAGCCCGAGCGGTACGGCGAAGGCCACGACCACCATCACGGTGACCGCGAGGCAGACCTTGACGAGAGCCCACCTCACGCGGGCGGCTCCAGCTTCACCCCGACGCCCCTCAGGGTGTGCAGGTAGCGCGGACGGGCGGCGGTCTCGCCGAGCTTGCGGCGCAGCCACGACAGGTGGACGTCGATGGTCTGGTCGTCTCCGTACGACTGCTGCCAGACCTCGGCGAGCAGCTCCCGGCGGGCCACGACCACGCCCGGCCGCCCGGCGAGGAAGGCCAGCAAGTCGAACTCCCGCCGCGTGAGGTCCAGTACCGCCCCGTCCAGCTCGGCCTGCCGGCGCAGCGGGTCGATGGCGAGACCGCCGACGCGCAGGACGCGGGACGGCGGTTCGGCGTCGGCCGCCTGGGTGCGGCGCAGGACGGCGGCCATCCGGGCGGAGAGGTGTTCCACGGAGAAGGGTTTGGTCAGGTAGTCGTCGGCGCCGTCGTTGAGCAGCCGGACGATCTCCGCCTCGTCGTCGCGGGCGGTCGCGATGATGACGGGCACGTCGGTGATCCCGCGCAGCATCTTGAGCGCCTCGGCCCCGTCCAGGTCGGGCAGTCCGAGGTCGAGGATCACCACGTCGAAGCGGTTGTGGGCGACCTCGCGCAGCGCCTCCAGAGCGGTGCCGACGCTGCGCACGGTGTGCGAGGCCTCGGTCAGGTGCCGGATGAGGGCGGAACGTACGAACTGGTCGTCCTCGACCACGAGCACACTAGCCATGGCCCGCACCGTAGCCCATTCGGGGGATGCCGAGGGGTGCCGGGCCAGGTCCGGGGCCGGTGGTGCAGTATGTCCCCCGATGCGACGAGGACTTGTCGGTAGAGCAGTCGCCCATGCGGGGGCGTGGACCCTGGCGACCGGGGCGGCCGTGACGCTGTCCTGGTGGGGCGTGCACTCGGTCATGTCCGGGACCGCGTACGATCCGCCGCTCGCGGTGCCGCTGGCCGTGCAGCCCCTGTCCTCCTCCACGCACCGGGCGCAGCCCCCGGAGCCGACGCCTTCGCCGTCCCCCTCACCGTCCGCGTCCACGGCACCGGCCTCCCCGACCCCTTCCCCCGCCGTTTCCGCTTCGGCCAAGCCCTCCGCGACGCCCACCCCCCGGTCGCAGCGCCAGGGGCCCCCGGCCGAGAACGTGAAGGCGTACAGCGTCTCGGGCGGCCGGGTCGTCTTCGGTCTCGGCGCCACCTCCGCCGAGCTGGTGTCGGCGACCCCGCTGGCCGGCTGGCGGATGCAGGTCTGGAAGCAGCCGTCCTGGATCCGCGTCACCTTCACCCGTGACGGCCGCGAGGTCTCGGTGTTCTGCACCTGGCACGACCACCCGCCGCTGGTGGAGATCGTCGATCCGTAGGCGGCCGACCCGGAAGACCCGTCTCCCGCACCGGGCCCGCCGGATACCGTGGCGCCATGAGCACCGGCGCGCGGTACGTCACCGACCTGATCGACGCCTGCGAGCGGTACGCGGACCGCCCCGCCTTCGGGTCCGGCCCCTGGGTCCTCACCCACGCCGAGGTGCTGGCCTGGACGTACCGGCTGGCGGGCGCCCTGGCCGACCTGGGGATCCGGCGCGGCTCCGGGCTGGCCTGCGTCTCGGCGGGAAACCCGCCCGAGACCCTCCTCGTACGGCTGGCCGCGCACGTGCTGGGCGCCCGGCTGACCCACGTGTGCGTGGGCCCCACGACCCACGGACTCGACCACCTCCTACGGGACTGCGCGCCCGCCTTGGTGGTCCACGACACCCCGGTGCCGCCGGGCCCGGGGGCCCACATCGGCCTGGCCGCCCTGCTGGAGGCGGCCTCCGCCCGGGAGGCCCTGCCCGTCGCGGTGGCGGCGCGCGGCGAGGACGTGGCCCGGGTGACCTACACGGGCGGTACGACGGGCCGCCCGAAGGGGGTGGCCTCCACCTTCGCCGCCATGGCGGCCCGTACGGCCACCCGCACCGAGGCTCCCGACGCCGCGCCCCTGACGTTCGTATCGACCGACTCCCTCTCCCAGCGCTCCGGCGGCCGGTGTCTGGAGCAGCTGCGGGTCGGCGGCCGCTCCGAGATCCTGCACCCCTTCGGCACCCGGGAGTTCGCCGAGGCCTGCCGGCGGCTCGGGCCCGCGTCCACGTACCTGACCCCGTCGATGCTGTACCGGCTGCTCGACGACCCGGAGACCGCCGACGGCGTGCCCGGCCTGGTGCGCGTCTCCTACGGCGACTCCCCCGTCCACCCGGAGCGGCTGCGGCGGGCGCTGACCCGGTGGGGTCCGGGGGTGCGCTGGACCCAGGGCTACGGGATGAACGAGGCCGGGGTGCTCAGCCGGCTCTCCCCGGCCGACCACGACGCGGCGGCCGCCGACCGCCCCCACCTGCTCGGCTCCGTGGGCCGTCCGGCGCCCGGCGTGGAGGTCGAGGTACGGGGCTGCGCGCCCGGGGCGACCGGGGAGGTGTGGGTGCGCTCCCCGATGGTGATGGCCGGCTACCGCAATCAGCCCGCCCTGACCGCCGAGGTCCTGCGCGACGGCTGGCTGCGCACGGGAGACGTCGGGCACGTCGACGCCGACGGGTACCTGTACCTCGACGACCGGGTCAAGGACGTGGTGATGGTGCACGGGGCGAACATCTACTGCGGCCCGATCGAGACGGCCCTGACCCGCCACCCCGCCGTGGCCCGGGCGGCCGTCGTGGGGCGGACGGACCCGCTCACCGGGGAGGCGGTCTGCGCCTTCCTCGTCGCGGCCCCCGGCCACGCCCCGACGGACGCGGCGGCGGACGGGGCGTGCGCGCTGGTGGCGGCGGAGCTGGCCCCGGGGCAGCGGCCGGCGGCGGTGTTCTGGCTGCCGGCGCTCCCGCTGACGGACCGCGGCAAGCCGGACAAGCGCCGCCTGCGGGAGCTCGCGGCGGCTTCGCGGGAGTAGCCCCGGGTCGGCAGCTCAGCGGAAGACCGACGGCGGGGGTTCCGGCGAGGCCACCGCCGAGGCGTCGGAGACCGGGGCGGCGCCGCCCGCGAAGTCGATGAGGGCGCGGCCGTGTTCGACCCGCCCGGGGTGCGGGTCGCTCGCCACCCGGCGGGTGAACTCGGCGACCGGGAGCTCCCGGTCGGCGGCCACCAGCACGCCGTTGCCGAAGCGTTTCCCCCGCCACACCACGGGGTCGGCGGCCATGGCCAGTTCCTTGAACCGGGAGGCGGCGGTGGCGATCTGGCCCCGCAGATGGGAGAGCGGCGGACCGTCCGCGAGGTTCGCCACGTACCAGCCTCCCGGCGCCAGGGCCCGGCGTACGTCGTCCAGGAACTCGGCGCTCGTCAGGTGCGCCGGGGTGCGGGCCCCGCTGAACACGTCGGCGATCACCAGGTCGGCCCAGCCGTCGGGGATCTTCGCCAGCCCGGCCCGGGCGTCGACCGCGCGGACCCGGACCCGCGCCTGCGGGTCCAGCGGCAGGTGTTCCCGTACGAAGGCCACGAGCCCGGCGTCGATCTCGACGATCTGCTGCGTCGAGCGGGGGCGGGAGGCGGCCGTGTAGCGCGCGAGGGTGAAAGCGCCGCCGCCGAGGTGGAGCACGTTCAGCGGCTGGCGGGCGGGGGCGAACAGGTCGATCAGGTGGCCGATCCGGCGCTGGTAGGAGAAGTCCAGGTGTCCGGGGTCGTCCAGGTCCACGTGCGATTGCGGGGCGCCGTCGATCAGCAGGGTCCAGGCGCGCGAGCGCTCCCGGTCGGGCTCCAGCGCGGCGTGGCCGCCGTCCACCTGCCCGGCGGGCGCCCCGGCGCTCTCGCGCCCGCGCCGCTTGTCACCGCTGTCCTTGCCGGCGGCGCCCTTGCCGGTGCCGCCCTTGCCGCTACTGCCCTTGCCCTTGCTCGCCACGTCCTCATTATGGCTGGTCAGGGCGGGGAACCCGGATCACCGGAGGTCAGGCGGGCTCAGCGGCAGTTGTCGGCGGCCTCGATCAGCCGGGCCGCCTCGCCGAGCGCCGCCCGCAGCACCTCCGGGTCGGTGACCGGCCCGACGGCGTCCGGAGGCAGCAGCCAGCCGGTGTCGCCCCCGGTGGGCGAGGTGTCGCCGAAGCGCATCCCGCGCCCGTTGGTGTGCGTACAGGCACTGCCCGGGAGGTCCCAGCCGTCGGCGGTGCCGGGCGGGACGAGGAAGCCGAGGGTGCTGCCGGAGCCGTCGTGCAGGACCGGGCCGACGCCGCACGCGCGGCTGGCCTGGCCGGCGGCCCGCTGGATGATGTCGACGGCTTCCAGCCCCTGCCGGGTGGGCACCGTGACCAGGTCCGGGGCGCCCGTGAGGAGGACCGCTCCGGGCTCGGGCGCGGTGTTCGTGTCCGTACTCTCCATGCCGCCCTCCACCAAGGGAACCCCTCCTCGATCCGCGTACGAGCATCGCGGGAGCGGTCCCGGAAGCCGGCGGGCTTCCTCCCACTCCGCACGGGTTCAACGCACGGGAACGTCAACAGGTGCGGCGGCAAGACGCTGCAAAGGATGGCAGTTCATGGCGGATCGCGGGTGAGATATCCGTTTTGTAGCCAAACACCGGGTCAACCCTGCGCCGGTGGCGGTACGTTCATGCCCGCCGGGCAGCGCGTCACAGGCACCACACAGTCACCGGCAGCGCAATCACTTGCCCAGAGAGGCCGCGTCCATGGCGACGTCCCCCCACTCACCCAACACCCCCTTCCGGCGGCTGCGCGGTCAGCACTCCCCGGCCGAGTTCGCCGCGCTGGTGCGCAGGGCGGCGAAGGAAATCGGAGAAACGGTTTCCTGCGACGCCCGTTACATCGGCCGGGTCGAGTCCGGTGAGATCCGCTGCCCCAACTACGCCTACGAGCGGGTCTTCCTCCACATGTTCCCCGGCCGCACCCTGGCCGATCTGGGCTTCTCCCCGCGCGAGACGGTACGGGGACGGCTGGCGCAGCGCGAACAGGCCGCCCCCTTCTCCGCCTTCGCCAAGCGCCCCCACCCCACCGGCTTCCCCGGCCCTTCCCGTTCCAAGGAGAGCGACGTGCTGCGTCGCGCGTTCATGGCGGGGGGCTCCGCGACCGTCGCGGCCGCGACCCTCAGCCTCACCCTGCTCGGCGACAGCCGCCGGCTCCCGTCCCGCGCCGGCGAGTCCGAGGCGGCCGCCGTCGAAGACGCCGTACGCCAGATCCGGCTGCTGGACGACCGGCACGGCGCCGACGCCCTGTACCGGCGGGCCGCCGAACCCCTGCGCACCGCCTACGCGCTGCTCGACGCGGGCGCGACCCGGCAGTCCACCGAGGACCGGCTGCACGCGGGCGCGGGAGAGCTGGCCATCTCGGTGGGCTGGCTCGCGCACGACTCGGGCCGGTTCGACGACGCCCGCTCGCACTACGCGGAGGCGCTGGCCACGGCCCGGGTCTCCGGGGACGCCGGCCTGGAGGCACACGCCTTCAGCAACATGGCGTTCCTCGCCCGGGACTGCGGGCGCCCCCGCGAATCGGTACGGGCGGCCCAGGCGGGCCGCCGCGCCGCCCGGTCGCTCGGTTCCCCGCGGCTGCTGTCGCTGCTCGCCCTGCGGGAGGCCGGCGGCTGGGCCGGACTGTCCGACCGCAAGGCCTGCGAGGAGGCGCTGACCCGGGCGCACACGGAGTTCTCGCGCGGTGGGGCGGGGGCGGACCCCGAGTGGATGTCCTTCTTCGGCGAGGCCGAGCTGGAGTCCCTGGAGTCCCGCTGCTGGGCCGCGCTCGGCGAGCACGCCCGGGCCGCCCGGCACGCCCGCCGGGCGGCGGACCTCCAGGACCCGCACTTCGCGCGCAACGTCGCCCTCTACACCGCGGAGCTGGCCGACAACCTGGCCCACGCGGGCGCCCCCGACGAGGCCGCCTGGGCGGGCGGGCGGGTCATGGAGCTGCTGGAGGAGGTCCAGTCGACCCGGATCCAGTCGATGCTGGCGGCGACGGCCCGCACCCTGGTCCCGCACCAGCGCTCCCCGCGCGTGGGCTCGTTCCTCGCCCGGCACGCCTCGACGGTATGATGATGGGTATGGCAACGAAGAAGTACACCGTGACCCTGCCAGAGGAGCTGGCGGAAGAGATCCGCGCCGAGGTGGGGTCCGGTGGATTCAGCCGTTACGTCACCCAAGCCATAGAGCGCCAGCGCGAGCGGGACCACCTCCACGAGTTCGTCGGCTGGTGGGAGGGCGAGCACGGAGAGGTCACCGACGCCGAGCTGGCACGCGCCGAAGCGGAGCGGCTCTCGCTTCAGCGGCAGCACGCGGAACTCAAGGCCCGGTCCGTGACGGACCGGAAGGCGAGTTGATGTCCGAGCCCGTCTATCTGCTCGACAGCGAGGGCCTCTCCCAGGCCGTGCTGGGCAACCGCGCCATGGGCGCCCGCCTCAAGGACGCGGATCGCTCGGGAATCCGGGTGATGACCAGTTCCATGACGCTCATCGAGGCGTACCACAAGCGGGTCAAGAAGGCCGCCTGGACGTGGACCCTTTCCAAGATTGCGGTGGAACCGGTCACCCGGGACATCGCGGGGGAGGCGATCGAGCTGCTGGAGGCTGCCGGGCTGCACGGGCACAAGTACGCCATCGACGCGGCCCTCGCGGCCGTGGCATTGCGCCAGCCGGGAAGCGTCACGATCTTCACGTCCGATGAGGAGGATATGAAACTGCTCTGCGGCGACCGCGTGGTCGTGCAGGGAATCTGAGGCGGCGGACTCCGCACCTGCCCTCCGGTCCGGATCGAGGCACGGCGGGCCGCCCCGGTCCGGGGAGCGGCCCTTCCGGCAGGCCGCCGCTACGCGTCCAGGTGCCCCGTGTCGTTCCAGCGTTCCAGCGCGGGGGCCCCGTACGCCCAGCCCAGGACCGACAGGGAGGTCGGCTCCAGCCGGATGCGGGCGCCGAAGGAGGCCTCGAAGCCGAGCCAGCGCGCGGCCAGGGTGCGCAGGATGTGGCCGTGCGCGAAGACGAGGACGTCGCGTTCGGCCGAGCGGGCCCAGGTGACGACCTCGTCGGCGCGGGCCGAGACGTCCGCGACGGATTCGCCGCCCGGGACCCCGTCGCGCCAGATCAGCCAGCCGGGCCGGATCGCCTGGATCTCGGCCGGGGTCATGCCCTCGTAGTCGCCGTAGTCCCACTCCATGAGCGCGTCCCAGGGCTCCGCCTGGATGCCGAAGCCGGCCAGGTCGCAGCTCTCGCTCGCCCGCACCAGGGGGCTGGTGCGCACCTCCAGTCCGCGCAGGCTCGCCCACGGGTCGCGGGCGAGGCGCTCGCCGAGCAGCTTCGCCCCGCGCTTCCCCTCCTCCAGCAGGGGCACGTCCGTGCGTCCGGTGTGCTTGCCGAGCTGGGACCACGCCGTCTGGCCGTGACGGGCCAAGAGGATGCGGGGGGCCATATGAGTTCTCCCGGTTGAGAAGCGAGATGGGCGGTACGGTCCGAGCATCGACGGCGCCTGCCATTCGCACGGATTTGCGGGGATTGCGTCGCCGCCCCATCATCCATCAAGTGAACGTCACGCAACCCTTGCGTCTTCACACACGTCATACGCCGTATGACTAATAGGCGGCAGCCTCCGCGTTGGTGGGCCGAACTGCTGCTCCTGGGGATCGTCTACGCGGCGTACTCGGGTGGCAGACTCCTCGCCCGGGGCGACGTCGGGATGGCGGTGGACCACGGGCTCGCGATCCTGCGCGTGGAGGAGCTCCTGGCCCTCGACCTGGAGCGGCCGCTCAACCGGCTCTTCACCGGCCGGCCGGTCCTCGGCATACCCGCCGACTTCGTTTACGCCTCCCTGCACTACCTCGTCACCCCCGCGGTGCTGGTCTGGCTCTACCGGCGCCGCCCCCAGCAGTATCGTTTCGCCCGCACCTGGCTGATGCTCTCCACCCTCCTCGGGCTCGTCGGCTTCGCCCTGGTGCCCACCTGCCCGCCCCGGCTGCTCGACGCCTCGTACGGGTTCACCGACACGATGGCCCACTACAGCGCCTACGGCTGGTGGGGCGGCGAGGCCAGCGCGCCGCGCGGGCTCGGCTCCTTCACCAACCAGTTCGCGGCCATGCCCAGCCTGCACGTGGGCTGGGCGCTGTGGTGCGGGGTCGTGCTGTGGTGCTGCGCGCCGCGGCCGCTGGTCCGGGCGCTGGGGGCCGCGTACCCCGTCCTCACCACCGTCGTCGTCATGGGCACGGCCAACCACTACTTCCTCGACGCCGTCGCCGGGGCCGCCGTGATGGGGGCGGGCCACCTCGCGGCCCGCGCCCTGCCGGCCGGGATCACCGCGGTCGCCGGAGTCGCCGGGATCGCCCGGATCCCCGGGATCTCCGCTCCCGCCCGGTCCCCGCACATCACCCGAACAGCCGGTTTCCGCCGTAAGTCCACGATTGTCAGTGGCGGATGGGAGACTTCCGCGGGTGAGCTCCTACCCGTCCAGCGGTCAGCCGCCGCAGACCCCGCCGCCGTCCCCCGGACCGACGGCGGGGCCGGCGGCACGGCGGACCGCGCAGGCCCCGCAGGCCCCGCAGGCCCCGCAGGCCCCGCAGGCCCCGCAGTCGGCGAATTCCCCGAATCCCCCGAAGACGCTGCGGCAGCGGCTCGCTGACCTGCGCGGCCCCGACGTCGCACCGCGCCCGCTCGACGCCCGCGCGCTGGCGGCCCTCGCCGCCAACCCCGGCTGCGGCAGACGCGCCCTGCTCGACGGCGCCGGCGTGGACAAGACCGTCCTCGCGGCGGCCCTCGGCTCCCCCGCGGCCTTCGGGCAGTCGCAGTTCGCCATCGTGCGCGGCAACTCCTTCGAGGCCAAGGTCAAGGGCGACGGCGGAGCGGAACTCCTGCGGCTGGTGTACGAGCACCTCGGCGCGGGATCCGGCGGCGCGGCCGGCCCGCCCGGGCCGGACGCCCTCACCCCCGACCTGACCGCCGCGGGCCCCCAGGGCCGCGCCGCCCGGACCGCGCTCGCGCTGCGCGAGGCGACCGCCGCCGGGGCCTGGACCCTGCTCGACCACCCCATGCTCGCGCTGGAGGTGGCCGGCTCCCCCGCCTACCTGGAGCCGGACGCGGTCGTCGTGCACCCCGACGGGCGCTGGACCGTGGTGGAGATCAAGTCGTTCCCGATGATCGACGGATCCGCCGACGCCGCGAAGGTGGGCGCCGCCGCCCGCCAGGCCGCCGTCTACGTCCTGGCCCTGGAGACGACCGCCGCGAAGGTGGAAGGCGCCGAGGTCGGGCACACCGTGCTGCTCGTCTGCCCCAAGGACTTCTCCAACCTGCCCACCGCGGCCCCCGTCGACGTCCGCCGCGAGCGCTCGGTGACCCGCCGCCAGCTGGAGCGGCTCACCCGGGTCGAAGAGCTGGCCGGGGCCCTGCCCGAAGGCCTCACCTTCGATCCGGCGTCCTCCGCCGAGGAACTGACCGAGGCCGTCTCGGCCGTGTCCGCCGCCTACGCCCCCGAGTGCCTGGCCGCCTGCGAGCTGGCCTTCCACTGCCGGGACCGGGCGCGCACGGCCGACGAGGTGACCGCGCTCGGCCGCTCCGTACGGGGTGAACTGGGCGGGCTGACCACGGTCGAGGCCGCCCTCGCGGCGGCGTGCGGTTCCCCCGGCGGGGCGCCCCCCGACGCGGCGGCCCCCGACGCGGCGGCCCCCGACGATCCCACGGCCGCCGCGCTGCGCCGGGCCGCCCGGCTGCGCGCCGAGGCGCTGGAGCAGGCCCCCGCCCGCGTCCGCACGGAGGCCGCCGCATGTCCCTGATGAGCACCCTGGCCCGGCTGGAGGCCGTCCGCGCGGGGCGGGCCCAGCCGCTGGCGACCGTACGGCACCGGCATCTGAGCGAGCGCCCGCTGGTCTTCGTACCGCTGACCACGGCGGGCGAGGCCGGGGCTCCGCTCGGCGCGATGGTCGGCACCGATCCGGACCGGCCGCACGTCCTGGCCATACCGCAGCCGCGCGACCGGGACCTGCGGTGGGAGTTCCTGGCGGAGCTGGCCGCGCAGGTGGTCCCGTACATCGACGGGTACGCGGACGCCGTCGAACCGGTGGAGCGCACCGAGACCGATCCGGAGACGGGCAAGCGGGTCAAGGTGGAGGCCGAGCTGTGCCTGGACGCGCCGCAGCTGATCGTGCCGAGCCGCGCGGGCATCGAGTACGTCCGGCTGCTGGGGCGGTCCATGCGGTTCCGGCGGACCGCGGAGGAGGATCCCGAGCACCCGTATCCGGCGCCCGCGCAGGTGCCGCTGCTGGGGCGCTGGTTCACGCACCTCGCCGAGCGCTCCCGGGTGCCCGGCTCCTCGATGCTGCTGTCGGCGACCGACCTGCTGTCGCGGCACTGGGCGACCGGGCAGAGCAATCTGGAGGACCAGCACCTGGGCGCCCTGCTGGCGTGGATCGACCCGCCCGAGGGCGAGTCCGGTGCCGAGCGGGCGCTGCGCGCGGAGCTCGGCCGGGACCCGCGGGGCCTGCTGCTGGTCCCGCCGGCCGGCCCCGCCACCGATCCGGCCTTCGACAACAAGCTGCTGGCCCCGGCCATCGCGAAGTTCGACGCGGCGCGGGCGGCTTCCGCCGTGAGCGGGAACGGCGACGGGCAGCGCGCGGCCGCCGAGCAGGCGGTCCGGCGGCTGGTCGTGGAGCAGATGGAGGGCACCTGGCGGGCGGTCTGGGACTCGATCGCCCTGCTGCGCCAACTGCCCGCGGGCGAGCGGACCGAGGACCGCTGGACCGGTGACCGCTGGTCGTACACCGGCCACCGGGACCGGGTCCGGGCGGGCGAGGGCCCGCAGCCGCGCCGCGACGACGCGGTGACGGCCGCGCGCAAGCTCGCGGCGCGGGAGACCGAGCAGGTGCGGCTCGACGCCCAGGAGGCGCTGGACGACCTGCTGGTGATGGCGGGGCGGCGGCTCGCGGGCGAGGCCTTCGCCGGCGAGGTCACCGAAGTGGTCATGGAGTGGACGGAGTCGAAGCGGCCGAGCCCGCGCCCGCTGGTGTGGGTGGCCACGGAGGACCGCCCGCAGCTCACCGAGGACGGTGGCGCAGGCGGGTCCGGCGGTGCTGCCGGTCCAAAGGTGTACCGCTCGCTGGACGGGCGCCCGCAGAGCGCGCAGTTCGTCCGGTGGGAGGAGGACGGCCGGCTCGTGCTGCGCGTCCTCGACAAGATGGGCCGCGGCAAGGATCCGGAGCCGGACTCGGTGCCGGAGAAGGGCGACCGGGTGTGCTGGACGCTGTTCGAGCACGATGCCCGCGGCGGCCCGAAGCTGCCGGACCCCGAGCGGACCCCGTGGACCCACGGCGGCCCGCCCGCGCACCTGACCGGCGACGCCCCCGTGCTGCCGCTGCCCGACCCCGTGACCGCCGAGGACCTCCTGTGAGCACCGCTTTCGATCCGGGCGCGGCCGCCGGCCGGGCCACCGACGCCATCCTGCGCGACACCCTGCACGGCGGGGCCCGGGGCGTGGTCGTCGACTCCCCGCCCGGGGCCGGGAAGTCCACGCTGGTGGTGCGGGCGGCCCGGGACCTGGCGGCGGCCGGGCGCCGGCTGATGGTGGTCGCGCAGACCAACGCGCAGGTCGACGACCTGGTGCTGCGGCTGCACGCGAAGGACCCCGAGCTGAAGGTGGGCCGGCTCCACAGCAGCGAGGGCGACGCCTACGATCCGGCGCTGCGCGAGCTGGACTCGGTGGTGCTCTCGGCGAAGCCCGCAGACCTCGCGGGGCTGCCGGTCACCATCTCGACGGCCGCCAAGTGGGCGTGGGTCAAGGACGTGGAGCCCTGGGAGCACGCCATCGTGGACGAGGCGTACCAGATGCGCTCGGACGCGCTGCTCGCCGTGGCCGGGCTGTTCGACCGGGCGCTGTTCGTGGGCGACCCGGGGCAGCTCGACCCCTTCAGCGTGGTCGGGGCCGAGCAGTGGGCGGGCCTGTCCTACGATCCCTCCGCCTCGGCGGTGTCCACCCTCCTCGCGCACAACCCCGACCTGCCGCAGCACCGGCTGCCGGTGTCCTGGCGGCTGCCGGCTTCGGCCGCGCCGCTGGTTTCCCGCGCCTTCTACCCGTACACGCGGTTCCGCAGCGGTACGGGCCACGGCGAGCGGCGGATGTCCTACGGGGTCGCGGGCGACGGCTCGGGCCCCGACCGGGTGCTGGACGAGGCCGCCGAGTCGGGGTGGGGCCTGCTCGAACTGCCGGCCCGGCACACCCCGCGCACCGACCCGGAGGCCGTACGGGCGGTGGCCCTGGTGGTGCGCCGGGCCCTGGACCGGGGCGCCGTGACGGTGGACGAGCAGCCGGGCGGCCCGTCCCCGCTGACGGCGGACCGGATCGCGGTGGGCACCGCGCACCGGGACCAGGCGGCGGCGGTCCGGGCGGCGCTGTCCGCGCTCGGGGTCACGGGCGTCACCGTGGACACGGCCAACCGGCTCCAGGGCCGCGAGTACGACCTCACCGTCGTCCTGCACCCCCTGTCGGGCCGCCCGGACGCGACGGCCTTCCACTTGGAGACGGGCCGGCTCTGCGTCCTGGCCTCCCGGCACCGGCACGCCTGCGTGGTGGTGGCCAGGGCGGGGATAGCGGAGCTCCTGGACGCCCACCCGTCCTCGGAACCGGTGCAGTTGGGCGTGACGATGAAGTTCCCGGACGGCTGGGAGGCCAACCACTCGGTACTGGCCCACCTGGCGGAGCACCGGGTGGTCTGGCGACCGTAACCCGGCGGCTCAACGGGTCAGCGGGTCAGGGGGCCAGCGGCTCAGCGGGTCTTGCGCTCGACGCCGAGGCGGGTGCGGAGCAGTTCGCCCACCTCGGCGAAGGTGCTCAGCTGCTCCGGGGTCAGGATGTCGATCAGGTGGCGGCGCACCGACTCCACGTGGAGCGGAGCGGCCGTCATGATCGTGGTGACGCCCTGCTCGGTGAGCACCACTTCGGCGCCGCGCCCGTCGTCGGCCACCTCTTCGCGGCGGACGATGCCCCGCTGCTCCATCCGGGTGAGCTGGTGGGAGAGCCGGCTGCGGGACCACTGCATGAGGACGGCGAGGGCGCTGATGCGCATGCGGTGGCCGTCGGTGGAGCCGAGGACGGACAAGACGTCGTAGTCGGCTTCGGAAAGCCCGCTGTCCTGTGTCAGATCGCGCGCGATATCGGCGTTGACCAGTGGAAACATCCGCCGCCAGGCGTACCAGGCCTGCTGTTCGGGCTCGCTGAGCCAGCGCGGTGCGTTCTCGCTCTCTTTCTCGGTCATGGTCGAAGTCTAGACCGATACGTGACACGTCACCTACTTAGTTGACACGTCACCCACCCTCCCGCTTTCATAGGTGACACGTCAACAAAACTGCCCACCCGTCAGGAGCCCACCATGCCCCTCTCGACCCTCCCGACCCTCCCGATCCGCCTGCACGTCGTCTCCGCCTCCGTCCGCCCCACCTCCACCGCTCGCCCCCTGGCCCGTTGGGCCGCCGGCCAGGCGCACGCGCACGGAGGGGGACGCTTCGAAGTCACCCCCGTCGACCTCGCCGATGTCGCCCTGCCCTTCCTGGACGAGCCCGAATACGCCTCCACCGGGATCTACACCCACTCCCACACCCGCGCGTGGAGCGCCCTCGTCGACTCCGCCGACGCCTTCCTCTTCGTCCTGCCGATGTACAACGGCGGCTTCACCGCACCCTTCAAGAACGCCATCGACTTCCTCCACCGCGAATGGCGGGGCAAGCCCGCCGGCCTGCTCTCCTACAGCGCGGGCGGCTCCGGCGGCGCCCCGGCCGGCCGGATGCTCCGGCCGGTGCTGGAGGCCGTCGGCATGGTGCCGGCCGAGGCCTCGGTGGCCGTCCCGGGCATCACGGGGCTGGTCACTGCCGACGGGTTCCGGGCCCCGGAGGGCCTCGCCGACGAGCTGGCGGCCGTACTGGACGAGCTCGCCGCCCTGGCGAGGACGCCGGTCAGCGCGTGACGAGGGCCCCCGTCAGGTGGTCGTACGCGGCGTGCGCGTGCAGCCGTACGCCCGTGATCAGGGTGTCGTCGTCGGCGTAGAAGCCGGGGTGGTGGTTGCCCACCAGACCGCGGCCGCCGGGCACGGGCGCCGGTTCGCCGCTCGCCGGGTCCAGGGCGGTGTCCTGGACGCCGAGCATCACGTACAGCCCGCCGAAGCGGGTGATGAGTTCGGAGACGTCGTCGTAGCCCAGCGTGCCGCCGACCTCCACCACCCGGTCCGCGCCCGCGACCCGGCGCAGCGTGGGCAGCGCGGCCTCGATCCACGCCGCGTCGTTGTGCACGGCGGGCACGTCCTGGAGCAGTTCGACGGCCGCGGAGGCCCCGTAGGCCTCGGCGGTGTGCTCGGCCAGTGCCGTCAGCCGGCGTTTGACCTCCGGCATGTCCCGCTCCTCGGCGCAGCGGATCGTGCCCCACAGGGTGACGGTCTCCCCGATGACGTTGAACCGGCCGACGTCCTCGATGTGCCCGATGGAGACCGTGACCGGGGAGAACGCCGACACCTGCCGGTAGAGCTGGCCGATCCCGGTGAGCAGCGCCCCGACGGCGGGCATCGGGTCGACGCCGTACCAGGGCGACGAGGCGTGCGCCTGCTTGCCGGTGACGGTGACGCGGACCAGGCAGGAGGCCCCGTACATCGGGCCGGACTTGTAGCCCACCCAGCCCTTGGGGTGCGGGGTGACGTGCATACCGAAGGCCATCGTGGGGACGGGGTCCGCGAAGGCCCCCTCGGCCACCATCAGGCGCGCCCCGCCCTCCTCGTCGACCGGCGGGCCCTCCTCGGCGGGCTGGAACACGAACAGCACGGTTCCGGGCAGCCGTTCTCGTACCCGTACGTCGGCCAGTGCGCGCGCCGCTCCGAGGAGCATCGCGGTGTGGCAGTCGTGGCCGCAGGCGTGCGAGGCCGCGCCGGTGGCGGCGAAGTCCGCTCCGCAGCGGTCGGGGACGGGCAGGGCGTCCATGTCGGCCCGCAGCGCCGCCACCCGTTCCCCGGGCCGGCCGCCGCGCAGCACACCGACCACTCCGTGCCCGGCGATGCCGGTCCGCACCTCGTCCAGGTCGAACCCGGTGAGCTCCCGCGCCACGAGCCGCGCGGTGGCGGCCTCGCGGTTGGGCAGCTCCGGATTTCGGTGCAGATGGCGGCGCCAGCCGATCACCTGCTCGATGCCCTCGTCACAGAGCTTGTCCAGCTCCTCGTGCACACCATGGGTCATACGTACGTTCTAGCCCATCCGCCGGGGCCTCGGGCGCCCTTGCGCGAAGCGGGACAATGGACGGTGGCCCGGCAGCTTTTCCACCCCGGAGGCTCTCGGCCCGGCAGCCCCTTCCACGCCCAGCAGGAGGACACGCATGGCAGAGCCCGAGCGGACCGAGCGGAGGCTTCGGCCCGCGCAGTTGCTCTTCGAGCCGCCGGAGACCGTCACGGACCCGGAGCACTTCTTCGACCTCGAATCGATCGAGGACCCGCGGGAGCTGCTGGCCCGGGCCACGGAGCTGACCCTGGCCTTCCGCGCCGCCCAGGAGCGGGCGGTGGAGTTCCAGGCGGTGGCGGCGGCGCAGCTCGCGGATCCCCGGCGGTTCGACCGGCTGCCGGCGGCGGCGATCGCGGAGCAGGCCCAGTGGACCGAGGACTACGCGCACAAGATGATCGAGTTCGGCGAGTCCCTGCTGCGCGGCACCAGCCCCGAGGGAGCGTGAGCAGCCGATCGGGGGACGCGCCCGGGACGCGCGGGACGCCTGGGACGCCCGGGACGCGCAGGACGCCCGGGAGACACGCCCGGCCGCGACCTCTGGCATATGCGGGGCGCAACATACCCCAGTCCCACCCGGCCTGTCCCGGTTTCCCGTAACTCCCGGAGATCGGTCCGCTACCGCGGGTAGACCTGGACGCATGACGACGATGACCGGCTGCCCCGCGCTCGACCCGCGGACGACGACCGCCTCCGCGACCCACGTCACCCCGGCCGGCGCCGCCTGGCTGGCCTCGGCCTCCGCACGGCCCGGAGGCACGCTGGCGGCCTGGCAGGCCCGGCCCACCGCGCCTGCCGTGCTGCCCTGCGGGACCGCCTTCGACGTCGTCAACGTCCCCCTCGTCCTCGGCCGCAGGATGCTCGACCTGCTGTGGGCCGAAGGCCCCGGCTCCGGGCCTGCGGCCGTGCACCGCGGGCGGACCCTGCTCTTCGCCGCGCCCGGGACCGCCCAGCGGCTCCCGGCCCTGCTGGCCTGGGAGGAGTGGAGCACCCCCGTGCCCGCCCCGCTCTGCCACGGCCCCGGCGACGCCGTCACCGTGCCCCCGCTGGCCGCCGACGGGGGGCCCTCGCGCTGGCTCGTGGCGCCCGACGCGCGGCTGCCGTGGCTGCCCGGACCCGAGGCGCTGCTGTGGGCGTTCGTCCGTGCCACCCGAGCTGCGGATATCGATTTTTCCGATCGCCGCCCGGGGTGCTAATGTCTCTCTCGTCACCAAGCGCCGCTAGCTCAGTTGGTTAGAGCAGCTGACTCTTAATCAGCGGGTCCGGGGTTCGAGTCCCTGGCGGCGCACAGACGGAGAAAGACCCCCACGGAAGTGGGGGTCTTTTTCGTATCCCTGCGCCCCTGAGTCCCTGAGTCCCTGCGCCCCTGCATCCCTGCGTCCAGCACCGCTACCGCGTGATCTTCACCGTGTACGCGCCCGACTGCGTGCGGTCCGCCACCTCGACGGTGATCCCCTCGCCCGGGACCGTGAAGGTCTCCCCCACCTCCAGCGGGGCGTCCGCCAGCGGTGGGTACACCGACCGGTCCCAGCAGGCCTCGGTGTCGGGATGAGCGTCCACGACCTCGATGGGCCCGCCGCCCGAAGCCGCCTCATTGCGGACCCGGTAGACGAGGACCCCCTCGGTGCAGGTGTCCCCGTCGTTGCCGGCGGAGCCCCGCGCCTCGATGGCGATCGCGCTGCCGGGGCCCGTACGGACCACCGCCATCCGCGTGCCGCCCGTACCGCCCGGGCGCGGGGCCTCGGACAGCGGCTGGAGGGTGTGCAGGGAGGAGCCGGATCCCACGCAGTCCACCTGGGAGGAGTCCAGCCAGCCGAGCTTCCACTTCTGCCAGGCGAAGAGGTCCGGGGCCATGCCGAACTGGCTGCCCATGACGTCCCAGTCGCCCACGTACGTGTCCCAGTCGCCCTTGCCGTCCGCGGGCCGGTGGTAGAGGTCGGGCAGGTCGAAGACGTGCCCGGTCTCGTGGGCCAGCACGTTGCGGTCCGGCGGGTGCTTCTCGAAGACCGTGACGATGCGGCGCAGGTCGGTGCCGTCCGCCCGGATGGGCTGCTCGAAGTTGACCACCTTGGTGGCGTCGGAGTCGACACCGGGCGCTTCCGGGTCGGCGACGAAGTAGACGACGTCGTACCGGCCGAAGTCCACCGAGGGGTCCGCTCCGGCCACGGCGTCGCGCAGGTAGGCGGCCCGGTCCGCCGGGGCCCAGTCGCGCTGTATCCCGTAGGCGGCGGACGGCTTCGGCATCTGGATCCACTGCTTCTGCGGGTGCGGGACCAGCCGGAAGCGGCCGTAGGAGGCCCGCTCGAAGAAC
This sequence comes from Streptomyces sp. NPDC099050, assembly GCF_044759865.1. Classification (NCBI taxonomy): domain Bacteria; kingdom Bacillati; phylum Actinomycetota; class Actinomycetes; order Kitasatosporales; family Streptomycetaceae; genus Streptomyces; species Streptomyces sp. NPDC099050. Next base: position 43,109 of record NZ_JBIWAE010000015.1, read on the forward strand.
TCGCTGGTCGCCGGGAAGTAGTCGGCGGTGAGTTCCTCGGTGGTGAGCGTGGTGCGGTGGTCGGGGAAGGAGAGGAAGACCATGACCGCGTTGAGGGTGCGCTCGGGCTTGGGGTAGGCACCGTTCCAGCTGTCCAGGCCCAGGGAGTGGTGGGCCGCGGTACGGGTCAGCGCGCACGGTCCGGCTCCGGGAGCGGCGACCGCGGGTCCCGCGACGAGCGACATGGCGGCGAGCGCCGTCAGGGAAGTGAGCGCCGCCGCGGTGGTTCGCATGCGGGAGCGGTCCACTCCCCCGGGTGTCTGCTGTCGCGGCACATCGACCTCCGGTGGTGGATTAGTCCCTGTTCATCCACCTTGGGGCGATTGTCTTACTAATGCCCTGTTCCGCTGCCCCACACGAGTGAGTACTAGGGCAAGCCGGTGACGCGAGGTTTCGCACATTCACCTACGGAAAGTCACGACCGATCAGGTCGGGTCAGCGGTGGGCGCCGGATGCTCACAGCCGCGCGAAAACGATCATTCGCCGTCAGGCCGACGATCCGTCATCACACCGAACTCCCGCGTCACACACGGCGTCGCCGCTGGATAGGGCCGTCCGGGAACCTCTATGATCGGCACACTTTCCTGCACGGACACTCACACGCACTGCGGGAGCCAACGGTGAGCGGAACCCCAGATGGACCCGGGTCGGCGGCCGACGGCATCCGACCGGTCATGACGCAGCGTCACCCGGCGACGCCGGCGGCGACGGCAACCCCGGACCGCGACGACCACCAGGCCGACCACCAGCCCGACTACCGGGCGGACCACCAGCCCGACCGCCAGGCTGACCGCCAGGCCGACTACCGGGCCGACTACCGGGCCGCCTTCAACGCGGCCCACCTCCCCATGGCCGTCGTCGACCGCACCGGCCACATCGCCGGAGCCAACCAGGCCCTCGCCGCGCTCCTCGGCTCCGAGCCGCACGTCCTCGCCGGGCAGTCCGCCGCCGAGCTGGTCGACCTGGCCTCCGAGGCCCGGACCTGGCACGCCTACCAGGAGGTGCTGCGCGGCCGGCAGGCCCGGCTCCGCTGCACCCGCCGCCTCAAGCACCCCGACGGCCACTCCCTGTGGACCGAGATCACCCTCGGACCCGTCCCCGGCTCGGGCACCGGCGACGTCCTGCTCTCCGTGGCCGACATCAGCGACCGGCGCGACCTCCAGGCCAGGCTGCGCCACCTCCAGATGCACGATCCGGTGACCCGGCTCGCCAACCGGGCCCTGTTCTTCGAGCGGCTCTCCGCCGCCCTGGAGGCCTCCTCGTACGGGCAGAGCGGCACGGGCCGGATCGGGCTCTGCTATCTGGACCTCGACGGGTTCAAGGCCGTCAACGACACCCTGGGCCACCGGGTCGGCGACCGGCTGCTGACCGCCGTCGCCCAGCGGCTCACCCAGTGCGCCGACCAGTCCGGCTACGGGCGCACCGGCGGCCACCTGGTGGCCCGGCTCGGAGGCGACGAGTTCGCCCTGCTGGTCGAGGAGTCCACCGGCACCGAGCAGCTCGTGGACCTGGCACGGAGCGTCCTGGCCGCCGTACAGGAGCCCTTCGACCTGGCCGGTCAGCGGCTGTCGGTCTCCGCGTCCATCGGCGTGGTGGAGCGGGCGGCCGCCGGGACCTCGGCGACCGGCCTGATGCAGGCCGCGGACACGACCCTCTACTGGGCCAAGGCGGACGGCAAGGCCCGCTGGACCCTCTTCGACCCCGAGCGCAACGCGCACCGGATGACCCGCCAGGCCCTGGCCTCCACGCTGCGGCCGGCCGTGGAACGCGGCGAGTTCACCGTGGAGTACCAGCCGCTGGTGGACCTGGAGAGCGGGGCGGTGCGCGGGGTGGAGGCCCTGGTGCGCTGGAACCATCCGCAGTTCGGCACGCTGACGCCGAATCGGTTCATCGGAATCGCCGAAGAGGACGGCTCCATCGTCCAGTTGGGCCGCTGGGTGCTCCAGACCGCCTGCCGCCAGGCCCGGCGCTGGCAGATCGAGCAGCCCAGCGACTCCCCCGTCTTCGTCTCCGTGAACGTGGCCGTCCGCCAGGTCTGGGACTCCGACCTCGTCGGCGACGTCGCCGAGATCCTCGCGGAGACCGGCCTGGCCCCCCAGCTCCTCCAGCTCGAACTGACGGAGTCGGCCGTCATGGGCTCGGCGGGCCGCCCGCTCCAGGCCCTCCAGGCGCTGAGCGACATGGGGGTGCGGATCGCCATCGACGATTTCGGCACCGGCTACTCGAACCTGGCCTACCTCAGCCGCCTGCCCGTCTCCGTCCTCAAACTGGACGGCTCCTTCGTCCGCGGCTTCCGCTACGAGGAGGGCTCCCACCCGAACCCGGCCGACGAGACCATCGTCGAAGCCCTGGTCCAGCTGGCGCACCGGCTGGGCCTGACGGTGACGGCCGAATGCGTGGAGACCGCCGGCCAGGCGGCCCGCCTGCGGCACATCGGCTGCGACACCGGCCAGGGCTGGCTGTACTCCCGGGCGGTGGCCCCGGACGTCATCGCGGGCATCATCAGCCGCCAGGCGGCGGCGGGCCCCGACCAGCCGGAGGGACCCGCGCCGCATCCGGAGGTCTGAGTCAGAGACTCCGCACGAAGGCGGTGAACGTCTCCGGCGCGATGGTGAAGGCGGGGCCGTCGGGGCGCTTGGAGTCCCGGACGGCTACGCGGCAGGGCTGGGCGGCGATCTCGACGCAGTCGCCGCCACTGGATCCGCTGTACGAAGCCTTGCGCCAGGCGGCGGTGCCCAGTGGGGCGCACTCGACGCAGTCGCCGCCCGTCCCGCCACTGTGAGTGGACTTACGCCACTGCGCGCCCGCCAGGCCCTGGTTACTTCCCATAGCGTTCCTCCATCACGCGAGCGATCAGCTCTGCCGATGCCCGGGGAGAAAGGGCCTCGGCTTGCAGGCGAGCGTAACCGACTGAACGCTCTTTGATCACTTGCGGGTTGGCGGTCATGTGTCCGCAGTCGTAGCTCTCGCTGTAGTGGAGGTCCGGGTCGCCGTCGAAGCGCAGGAGATTGAACGAGCCCATCATTCCCGTGTGCTGGCCTACCTTGAACGGCAGTACCTGGACCTCCAACCACGGCCGGTCACGGAGGCTGAGCAGGTGGGCGAGCTGGTCCCGCATGACCTTGCGGCCTCCGATCTCCCGGAGGAGAGCGGCCTCGTCCAGCACTACCCACAGCACAGGTGGACTCTCGCGGGCCAGGATGCGCTGCCGGTCCATGCGCGCCGCAACTCCAGCATCGAGCGTGTCGGGGTTCTCGATGCCCAGCACCGCTCGCGCGTAGGCCTCCGTCTGGAGCAGCCCGTACACCAACTGGCACTGGAACGTGGAGATGAACGTAGCCCGGGCCTCCATCTCCGCGTACGCCTGAAACCAGTGTGGCAGCTGGCTCCGCAGGACCAACCCCACCAGGCGGGAGAAGTGCCCGTCGGTACCCAGCGCAGCATCCAGCCGCTCCGAGAACTCCCGGGTCGGCACCCGTTTCGTGTTCTCGATCATGCCGATCAGCGAGCCCGAGCAGTAGATGATGTCGCCCAGTTGCTGCTGCTTCAGCCCGGCCGCTTCTCTCAGGCGGCACAGCTCGTAGGCGTAGTACTCCAGCGGCGAGGCGCTGGGATCGAGAGCGCGGATGTTGACCACGGGAATGGCCACCCCCATGAGGACGCGTGCGGATCCAACTCATCGCCGAGCGTAATGACTTCAGCACACTCCGGTACGGGGAATCCGGCAACCTGTCCATCCAGCTGGCACCCCTTCACATGGGGGCGCGTACCCGATGGCTGCCGACCCTCGGCCGTTCCTAGCCTCGGTTCATGATCTCTCGTCGCTTCTGGTTATCAACCGCGCTGCTGGCGCTGACCGTGTCGTCCCTCCCCTCCGTCGCGGCTTCGGCCGCGCCCCGCCCCTCCGACCCGGCCGGTTCCGTACAGCGTGACGCCGACGCGTTGCGGGACACCGGGGTCACCGGGGTGGCGGTCCGCCTGGACACCCCGCGCGGGACGGTCACGGCCCGCTCCGGGGTGGCGGTTGCGGAGGACGGCTACCTGCGTCTGGGCAGTACCACCAAGACGTTCGTCGCCACCGTCGTGCTGCAACTGGTGGGCGAGAAGCGGCTGTCCCTCGACCAGACCATTGAAGAACTGCTGCCCGGGGTCGTGTCCGGTGCCGGCAACGACGGCCGGACCATCACCCTCCGCGATCTGCTCCGGCACACCAGCGGCCTGCCCGAGTACATCCTCGACGTCTTCCCCGAGCCCAGCGCCCGGACCTACCTGTCCAACCGGTGGCGCGCCTACGCACCCGAAGAGCTCGTAGCCCTGGCCATGCGCCACGAACCCTCCTTCCCGGCCGGCACCCGCTGGGCGTACTCCAACACCAACTACGTACTGGCCGGAATGATCATCGAGAAGGTCACGGGCCGCACCTGGGAGCAGCAGGTCCACGACCGCGTCCTGCGCCCGCTCGGCCTCCGGCACACCGCCACCCCCGGCAGGTGGCCCTTCCTCCCGCATCCGCGCACCGCCAACCACCAGCAGTTCACCGCGAACGGCCCCTTGGTCGACACGAAGGTCTCCTACCGTCCCTTCGACAGCGGAGCCGACGGCTCGATGACCGGTACGGCCCTCGACCTCAACCGCTTCTTCTCCGCACTGGCGGCCGGACAGCTGCTGAAGCCCGCCGAACTCGCCGCCCTGCGCGGCACCGTGCCGATGCCGCCGGACAGCGGTCACCCGGAGGGCACCCGGGACGGTCTGGGCGTGTTCTTCACGCCGCTGTCCTGCGGTGGCGGTTACCTGGGGCACGGAGGAAACGGCTTCGGATACGAGATCCGGGCGGCGACGACCACGGACGGACGGCGCACCGTCACCGTCTCCGCCCACAGCCGTTCCGCGGACCCGCAGGTCGCCGCCCGCCAGGAGAGCGCACTGCGCGACCTCGTCGACCACGCCCTGTGCGGAGACGGCTGACAACACAGCAGCCCCCGCACCCTGGGAGGGGAGTGCGGGGGCTGCCGGCGCTCGGCGCGGGGTGGGGGGATCAGCAGGCGCCGAGGTCCTTCCAGACACCCCATTCACCGGTGGTGCCGGGCACCTCGTTCTGCGTCCACCACTGGGCCTTGTACTTGCGGCCGTTGTACGACACCTCGGTGCCACCGGTGTAGACGTTGCCCGCGACGTAGGCCGGAGCGGTGCAGCCCGCGGGCGGCGTCGTCGGAGGCGTGGTCGGCGGGGTGGTCGGCGGCGTCGTGGGCGGGGTGGTCGGAGGCGTGGTCGGCGGGGTGGTCGGCGGCTGGGTGGTGCCGCCGAGGGAGTCCGAGATCTGGTTCAGCAGGGTCGCGTTGGCGTCCAGGCCGAGCAGGGAGTACATCATCGCGCCGGCCAGGCCGCGCTGCTTGCCGTAGTCGACCCGGGCCTGGATGGACTTCTGGTTGAGGCCGGTGAAGAACTCGCCGTCCTTGTAGAAGTACGAGGCCTTGGCCTTGTCGTCCCAGAAGGTGGTCGCCGGGTTGTCGACGATGCCGCCGAGCTCCTTGTAGAGCGCGATGCCGGCCTGCTGGCTGGTCGGACGGGCGGCGGAGGCCAGGGTGGCGGGCTGGGCGAGACCGTTGGTGGTGCCGGGCTGCACGCCCTTCCAGCCGCGGTAGTAGAACTCATAGCCCAGGACCAGCTTGTTGGCGGGGAAGCCGCCGGTGATGCCGTAGGCCGCGTTGCCGTCGATCCAGGAGTCGATGGCGTTCTTGATGCTGTACTTCTCGGTGCCCGGGGCGATCGGGTCGGTCGGGTCGGACGAAGAGGGCAGCAGCGGGGACTGGTGGTACGTCGGACCGTCCGAGTCCCAGGCGCCGTGCATGTCGTACGTCATGATGTTCGCGTAGTCGAGGTACGCGCCGATCTTGTCCGTCTCGATGTACTTGATCTTGTCCTGGCCGGCCGGGAGGGCCGAGGTCAGCAGGTACTTCTTGCCGCCGTTGGCCGCGCCGTGGGCGTCGAGCTGCTGGCGGAACTCCTTCAGCAGGAGCGTGAAGTTCTGCTTGTCCTCGGGGGCGTAGTGGTTGCCGAGGTGGCCGCCGGACGAGCCCGGGTACTCCCAGTCGATGTCGATGCCGTCGAAGATGCCGGCCGCGCTGCCCACGCCGCCGTAGCCGCCCTCGACGGGCAGGTTGCCCTTGATGTACTGGTCGATGCAGGAGGAGACGAGCTTCTTGCGGGAAGCGTCGGTCTTGGCCGCGTCGCTGAAGTACTTCGAGTAGGTCCAGCCACCGAGCGAGATGTTGATCTTCAGGTTCGGGTACTTCGCCTTGAGCTGCTTGAACTGGTTGAACACGCCGACGATCGGCTGGTCCCACTTGTCGGCGACACCGCTGACGCTGTCGGCCGCGCTGAAGGACTTCTGGTAGTCGGCGTACGAGTCGCCCGCACCGTCACCGGCGTTGGGGTTGTTGTCGTCGCCCGCCGCCTTGTTCGCCTCGAAACAGGTGAGGTTGGTGGGGTGGATGTTGCCGAACGAGTAGTTGATGACGTCCAGCTTGCTCGCTATGCCACGGGTATCGAGGTGCTTGGGATAGAACGCGTTCCCGTACACGGACCACTGGTCGTAGTAAGCGATCTTGACGTTGCCGGCCGTCGCGGTGGTCCCGGCCTCGGCGGCCGAGGCGGTGGTGAGTCCCGCGAAGGCGGCCAGCGTGCCGCCGGCCAGCGCGGCCGTAGCGGCGGCCGCGATGAGGGATTTACGGATGTGCATGAACTGCCTCCGGGGAGTGGGAGGGGAAGGCAAGACTTCAGGTGGGGATAGTGATAGCGATCACTCCGGTCCTGAGTCAATGGTTTGGACCAAAGAAGGACTAGACCACTCGAGGACCAGAAGCCCACGTCAGGGACTTGGGACCCAACCAAAAATCGTCCGCCACCCTTGGTGACAAGCGATTTAAGGCTGCCTTCATTCACTCTCCGGCAAGGTTTCAGCAACAAACCAGCCAAACTCCGGATGCCGGCCCATGTGAGGCGCGACGGGTTGCTGTACATCCGTAAACCCTCCCGGAGGGACGCCCGTCGGCGGCAGAATCACGGGATGACCGGCAACCGGATCACCCCGACCGACCGCTGCCTGGCCGCCGTCGACGTCTTCCTCGCCGACCGGACGGAAGAGAACCGGGCCGCGGCCCGGACCGCGTTCCTAGCCGTCCCGCTCTCGGAGCGCCGAGGCCTACTGGGCGACATGGACAACAAGGACGGGCCGCTGCGGGTCCTGGTGGCGGGGCCCGGCGGGCGGACCTACCTGCCGATCGACCCTCCGGTCACGCAGGAGACGTACGACCGGGCCGTCGCGTACTTCGAGAATCTGGCCCGCTGGAGGGCGCAGCGGCAGGCTCGCGTCCCAGCCGACGGACCCGAGGCCTCGCAAGCCGCGTCGGTCCACCTCCGCCAGTTGTTCCTGAGCGGGCCGATGGCAGATCCCGGCCGGATCGGCCTGCGCAACGACTACCCGGTTCCGATCACGGTTGGCGAGATCACCTACCCCTCGGTGGCCGACGCCTACTGGACGCTCTCGCTCGCTCCGTTGTGGGACTCGCCGCGCAAGCTCGCGGACGTGGTGCGGGGCCGTGAGGGCTGGGAGCACGCCCGGACCGCCGTCATGGCCGGCCTGCTGCGCGCCAAGTACCACCAGCATCCCGAGCTGGCCGAGATCCTGCTGGCGACGGGCGATGCCCACCTGAGGTACGAAGACTTCGACTCGGCCTTCTGGGGCGACGGCGCCGGCCAGGGCCGCAACTGGACCGGCCGGCTCCTCGAACTCGTCCGGTCCGAACTGCACATGCGGCGGATCGGGATCCCCGGCCTGTAACCGGGGATCCCGGGAGGGCGGGCGGCTCAGGCGCCGAAGGTCGGCATGCCGTAGGCGTCCGCGACGAGGGCGTACGAGCGGAGGCGGGCCTCGCCGGCGTGGGCGTTCGCGGTCAGCATCAGCTCGTCCGCGCCGGTCAGCTTCGCGAGGGCGTCCAGGCCCGCCGTGACCTCGTCGGGGGTGCCGTGCACCACGCTCGCGAGGCGGTCGTCCACGAACTCCCGCTCCAGCGGCGTGTACGGGTACGCCGCCGCCTCCTCGGGCGTCGGGACCAGCCCGGGGCGCCCGCTGCGCAGCCGGAGCATCGACAGCGCGCCGGTCAGCACCTGCGCGCGGGCCTCCGCGGCGGTGTCGGCGGCGAGGGCCGCGACTCCGATGACGGCGTACGGGGCGTCCAGGACGGCCGAGGGCCGGAAGGACTGCCGGTAGAGGTCAAGGGCGGGCAGGGTTCCGGCCGGGGAGAAGTGGTGTGCGTAGGCGAAGGGCAGCCCGAGTCCGCCGGCGAGGCGGGCGCTGAAGCCGGAGGAGCCGAGCAGCCAGATCGGCGGCCGTCCGGCGGGTCCCTGTACGGGGCCCGGCACGGCGTGCACGCGGGCGTACGGGTGCCCGTCGGGGAAGTCGTCGTCGAGGAAGCGGATCAGCTCCGCGAGCTGCCGGGGGAACTCGTCCACGGCCTCGTCGCGCCGCCCGGGCCCGCGCAGGGCGGCGGCCGTCTGCCCGTCGGTGCCGGGCGCCCGGCCGAGGCCGAGGTCGATCCGGCCCGGGGCCAGGGCCTCCAGGGTGCCGAACTGCTCGGCGATGGCGAGCGGCGCGTGGTTGGGCAGCATGACCCCGCCGGAGCCGAGCCGGATCCGGGAGGTGTGGGCGGCGAGGTGGGCCAGGATCACGGCCGGGGAGGAGCTGGCGACCCCGGGCATCGAGTGGTGTTCGGCGACCCAGTGGCGGTGGTACCCGCGGGACTCGGCGAGCCGGGCTATGTCGACGCTGGTGCGCAGGGAGGCGTACGCGGTGCTGCCGGCGCCCACGGTGACGAGGTCGAGCACCGAGAGCGGCACCGGCGCGCGGCCGGGGGCCGTCCCGCGGATCCCTCCCTCGGCCGATCCGACGCCCGGCCCGACGCCCTCCCCGTCGCCCGATCCGACGCCCGGCCCGACGCCCTCCCCGTCGCCCGATCCGACGCCCGGCCCGACGCCCTCCCCGTCGCCCGATCCGCCGCCCGGCCCGACGCCCTCCCCGTCGCCCGATCCGCCGCCCGGACGGTCGGCTCCCCGTCGTCCAGCGTCCCCCGAGCCTCCGGTGTCACTCATCGTCTCTCCCGCTCCGCTCGTCCGTTCGTCCCGTCCGTACGAAGAACCCGAACCGCGCGGCCGGTCCGGGCATTCCCGGCACTCTCGGACACCGCGCATGACCTTGGCATATGCCAGAGGAGTAGATCCAGGCAGAGCGGTGCAATCGAGCCATCAATCTCATCAACAGGCGCTCCACACGGGCCTCTTGATGGCTATCGTGTGAGAGCAAGCGGTAACAACCTGCTAGGGGGAAACCGTGGCGCTGAAGCCCGAGCCGACCGCGCCGTTCCACTCGGTGCAGTACGCCCTGCGCGTACTCGAAACGGTCGCCCGCCATACCGGCGGTGTGACCGACGTACAGATCGCGCGTGAGACCGGCCTGCCCGCGGTCCATCTCGCCCCCATGCTCCTCATGCTGCGCCGCGAGGGGTACGTACTGCAGGTGTCCGACGGCGCCTACGCCATCGGGGACTCCCTCGTGCTGCTCGGCTCCGGCGTCGACCGCCAGCAGGCGCTGCAGGACAAGCTTCAGGACACCCTGGACCGGCTGCGGGACTCCGTCGGCGCCGCGGTCTACATCAGCCGGTACGTGGACGGCGAGGTCCGGATCACCCAGTTCGCGGACAGCCCGCGCACCCCCAAGGTCCACGAGTGGGTCGACTTCCGCTCGGCGGCCCACGCCAGCGCGGTGGGCAAGTGCCTGCTGACCCAGCTCGACCTGGACGGGCGGCGCGACCACCTGTCCCGGCACAAGATCGCCCGGCTGACCTCGAAGACCATCGTGAACGAGCGGATCCTCTTCTCGAAGCTGGACAGCCAGCCGGCCACCGTGCCCACGCTCGACCTGCAGGAATACGCCGTCGGCACGGTCTGCGCGGCCGTTCCGATCACGGCCGGAGCCTCGGTGGGCTGCCTGGCCCTCTCGCTGCCCGTGGAGCACGCCCACCGCCTGCGGGCCGCGGCCGACGTGCTGAACCGCAAGGCCGCGCCGCTGCTGCTGTCGCTCACCCTCTGAGGGGGGCGGCCCGCCCCCGGAAGCGGAACCGAAAACGGGAACCGCCCGGAAAACACTTCGGGCGGCTCCCGGTGAAACCGGAAACCGCCCGAAGGACAGGTGCGCCGCCAGGGACTCGAACCCCGGACCCGCTGATTAAGAGTCAGCTGCTCTAACCAACTGAGCTAGCGGCGCCTGCTGACAGAGAAAATACTACCTGCTCCCCCGGGGTGCTCAAAACCGGTTCCGGAACCGCCGCTGCGACCCTTCACGCGGCCTTTCCCCGACCCCGCCAGTGGCCGCGGTCAGCGGCCCAGCAGATCGGCACGCCCCTGGGCCTCGTAGGCCTCCAGGAGCCCTTCCAGGTCCTCCGCTTCCAGCCTCCGGTACGCGTCCTCACCGCGCGGCCGCCACCAGACCGGGTCGGTGGTCCGGAAGGCCTCGCCGCGCAGGGAGACCCGGTGGACCTTGTTGGTCGCCGTGGTCGGCATGGCGCCGACGACGCGTACGTAGCGCGGGGCCATCTTCGTGCCGAGGTCGGGCTGTGCGGCGAGGAAGGACGCGAAGCCCTGCGGGGAGAAGACGGCCCCCTCGCGCAGGGCCACGGCGGCCATGACCTGGTCGCCCGCCACCTCGTCCGGTACGGCGTACACGGCCACCGCGGCCGCCCGGGTCCAGCGGGCCAGGATGTTCTCGATCACCGCGGCGGCCAGGTTCTCGCTGTCGACGCGCAGCCGGTCGTCGGTGCGGCCGGCGAAGTAGAGGAAGCCTTCGGGGTCGCGGAAGAAGAGGTCCCCGGTCCAGTACCAGCCGTCGCGGGTGCGGGCGGCCTCCGCGTCGGGGTTGCGCCAGTAGCCCTCGAAGAGGCTGCGGCCCTTGTTGACCAGCTCACCGATGGCCTCGGAGCCGTTGAGGAGCCGGCCCCGGGCGTCGAGCTCGGCCGGCGGGCACTCGCGGCCCGTCTCCGGGTCGATGACGGCCAGGTCGTCGCCGGCGCCCGCGCGGCCCAGGGCGCCCGGCGGGGTGTCGGGGGTGCGCTGGACGGAGGCGCCGCCCTCGGTGGCCCCGTAGCCCTCGACGAGGCGGACCCCGAAGCGCTCGGCGAAGCGGGCCGCGTCGACGGCGCCGGCCTCGGTGCCGAAGCCGAGGCGCAGGGTGTGCGCGCGGTCGTCGGGGCGGGGCGGGGTGGCGAGGAGGTACTGCACGGCCCGGCCCACGTAGGTGAAGTACGTCGCCTCGTAGGCCCGTACGTCGTCCAGGAACGCGGAGGCCGAGAAGCGACGGCGCAGGGCCACGGCGGCCCCGCCCGCGAGGGCGGGGAGCCAGTCGGCGATGACGGCGTTGCCGTGGAAGAGGGGCATGCAGATGTAGTGGACGTCGTCCGGGGTGACCGAAAAGTGACGTGCGAGGGAGGCGCCGGCGCCGGCCAGGCGGCCCTGGGTGCAGATGGCGGCCTTCGGGGCTCCGGTGGAGCCGGAGGTGAAGTAGAGGAGCAGCCGGGAGGACGGGGTCGGACCGGGGCCGAGCGTCGCGTCGCCGGGCTTCGCGCCCGCGTACGGGGCGAGCAGGGCCTCGTACGCGTCGGGGTCCTCCGCGTCCGTCACGAGCAGGCGTACGCCGGGCAGGTCGAGGCCGCGCAGCAGCGGCAGGTGGGTCCGCTCGGTCACCAGGATCCGGCAGTCGGTGTGCAGGATGTCGCGGGCCAGCTCGGGACCGCGCCGGGTCGGGTTGATCCCGGCGACGGCGGCCCCGGCGAGGGCCGCCGCGCCGAGCCAGAACGGGAACTCGGGGGTGTTGTCGAGCAGCACCCCGATGTGCGGCTCCGCCCCCGGCGGCAGCAGGTCGACGAGGAGCGCGGCGCGCGCCGCGGCCTCCAGGGCGGTCCGGTGGTGACTGAGGACGCCTTCGGCGTACTTCAGACCGGGCCGGTGGTCGCCCCATCGGCTCGCGATGAGCTCCGCGACGGTCTCGGGTGTCGTCGTCGTCCGCATGCCGCCGGAGAATAGCTGACGTTCCGTCAGAATTGAACGCCGCGGCGGGCCGTGGCGATCAGAACTGGACGTCGGAGCAGGAGTAGAAGGCCATCGGGGTGTCGTTGACCGTCCACACGGCGAGGATCATGTGCCGACCGGTCTTGCCGCTCGGCATGGTGCCCTGGTGGACGGTGGTCATGGCGGGACGGGCGCCGTTGTAGGCGACCGTGAGGAAGGGCTGCGGGTCGAGGGCGGCGCGGGTGAGGGGCTTGGTGGAGTCCCAGCCGTTCTTGGTGACGTAGTACCGGAAATCGGTGGCGGCGTGGTTCGCGGTGAACTGCCAGCGGAAGCTGTAGCTCTGCCCGCTGGTCACCGGGGTGGCCGGCCAGGCGCCGCCGCGCGGGTCATCGAGCTGCGCGAACTCCGGGTGGTTGCCCGCACATATGCGGCCGTCGGCGGGACCGGCCGCGGGGAAGCCCTTGAGGCCCTCGACGCTCTGGGGCTCCCACTGGATGGGGCCGCAGTCGGAAACGGTCTTGTTGGCACAGAGCTTCTGGCGGCTGATCGGGGTGTCGGTGTACCCGTGGCTGCTGGCCGTGGGGGCCGTGACGAGCGCGAGGGCGGCGACGACTCCGAGGCCGACGGTGGTGGCGGTGGCCGTGGCGGCGGCCCGCTTGGTTCTGGACATGCGGAAGGAACGCATGGGGCTGATGCTCCTTGAACGTGGGGGGATGTCCGGAGAGAGCGTGCGCACGCGTGGGGATGGGCCGTACCGGTTTCGGCGGCACGGCCCGTTCACGAGCTCTGGTTTAGGTCTAGACCAAGTTCCACAGTATTGACGGGAGTTGGCCATGTCCAGACCAACGGAAGAACGGGTGGTCCGGACCAACCGGATTCCACCCGTTCTTTCTTTTGCCGGCCGGCGTCGGCCCGCGTCGGCCGCGTCGGCTCGTGGGGGCTACTCGGCGCGGCCCGTGTAGAAGGCGACGGTCAGGTCCTTCACGAGGGCCTTGCGCTCGTAGTCGTCGAGCTCGACGATCCCGCGCGAGGTGAGGCGGTGGACGGTGTCGTCCACCGCGTCGACCACCGAGGTCAGGACGGTGTCCCGGTGCTTGGCGTCGATCGCCGCGACCCGGCGCCGGCGCATGGCGTCCGCGACCTCGGGGGCGTACTCGATCCGGGTCGGCTGCGCCGAGAACACCTCCACCCCGACCGCCTCGGTCTCGGCCGCCAGCATCCGCGTCAGCGCGTCGCCGACGGCTTCGGCGTCGCGCAGGGTCGGCGCGGCCTCGTGGAACGCGTCGGCCGGGAGCTGGGAAAGGACCCGGGCCATGGCCGATTCGACCTGCTCGGCGAGGTAGTCGACGTGGTCCTCCACCGCCAGGGTCGCCCGGGCGGTGTCCTTGACCTGCCAGACCACCTGGACCACGACCTGGAGGGCGAGACCGCCGGAGTCCACGGCGGGCATCGGGTCGCTGCGCCAGTGGCGCAGCCGGACGTCGACCCGGCGGCGCAGCAGGAGGGGGCTGATCCACGTCAGGCCGGTACGGCGGACGGTGCCTCGGTAGCGGCCGAAGAGGGTGAGCACCCAGGCGTGGCCGGCGCGGCCGCGGCCGAGACCGCCGAGGGCGAGCAGGGTGACGACCCCGAGGAAGGCGAGCGGGGGCCAGAACCGTGCCTGCAGCCCCCGGTACGGGCGGGGCTCCGCGCCGAACGCCACCGCGAGGGCGTCGGGGACGGCCCCGGCCCGCCAGAGCACGACGGCGCAGCCGGCGAGTGCGATGCCGCCCACGGCTACGGCGATCCAGCCGGGGAGCACCGGGCCGCGGTGCTCGTGGAGCCGGTCGTCGCCCCGGGGTACGCGGCGTCCGGGGGCGGGCCGGGCCGCGGCGGCCTTGGCCTTCGGCCGCGGGGCCGGCTCTCCCGGCTTCGACTGCGTCGTCGGATGCGTCGTCGGATGCGGGTGCGGCTGCGGGTGGGCTGCGCCGCGGAACGGCAGGTGCACCGGCACCTCGGTCACCGCGACCCCGCGGGGCGGGGCGACCCGGGGCAGGTCCTGCGTATCGTCCTCCGCGATCCGCGCGACGGCCCGCGCGACGACGTCGGCGACGTCGGCGGCGCCTGAGCCGTCTGAGCCGTCTGAGCCGTCTGCGACCTCGGGTCCGGGAACGATGGCGTTGCCGGTCGCGGACCGCGGGCCGGGCGCGGCTTCGCCGTGGGCGGGCTTGCCGGTGGCGGGCTCACCCTCCTCGGCCCGGCCGTCCGGGGTCTCCCGTCCGGGGCCGTCGTTGCCCACGGGTTCGGCGTCACCGGCCGCGCCCGGAGCGGGCACGGACCAGGTCAACTCCCGCCCGGCGGGCGGGTCGGCCGGACCGGCGTCGCCCGGCTCGGGCAGGTCCCGTACGGGGTGCGGATCCGCGTACGCGGCCTCCGCGGCGGGGCCCGGAACCGCGTGCTGCGGGGCGCGCCCCTGCTCGGCGGACGAGCCGCCCTGTCCGGGCAGGTCCCAGGCGGCGGGCGGACCCGCGTGCCGCGGGGCGTGCTCCGCCCTGGCGGTCGCGGCGGAGAGGGACACGGCCGGGGCCCAGGCCTCGTCGTCCCGCGGGTGCGGCCTGGCCGTCTCGGTGTCGGGGTGCCGCGGCCGGAGCGTGGCCGCACCGGCGTGGGACACCTCGTCCTGGGGATGCGGGATGTCCACCCCGGGCCCGGCCTGGGCCCGCGCCGCGGGTACGTCGCTGCGCGCGGCCTCCCCGATCCGGCCGGCGGGCCCGTGCGGCGCACCGGCCGAAGCCCGCACCGCCACGCCGACGGCGGGGGATCCGTCGGCTTCCCGTCCGTCCCCGGCGGCGGCCTCCGCATGCAGGGGCCCGGGAAGCTCGGCCGCCAGGGCCCAACCGGTCGGCGCGGCCCACTCGGTCACCGTTGCCGCGCTGTCGGACGCGGACGCCGCGGAACCCACGGCCGGCACCGCGTCGGAGGCCAGGGCCCCGGAGGCCCCGGCCCACCCGCCAACGCCCGGCGCGGACACGGAGCGAACGGACGCGGACCGCGCGGATGCCGCGCTGTCGGGCGCGCCCGACAGGTACGCCCCCCGCTCGGCGTCACCTCCGCCGGAGCCCCGCCCCGGCGCGGCCCCGGCCCCGGCGGAGCCCCGCCCTGCGGTGACCGGGTCGGCCACGGCCGACAGGCGACCGCCCCGCTCGGCGTCACATTCGACGGAGCCCCGCCCCGGCTCGGCCGGCCCGAACCCGGCCCGGCCGTGCCCGCCGGACGGGCGCGAACCCCGCTCGGCGTCGGCCCCGGCGGAGCCCCGCCCTGCCGCAACCGGGTCGGCCGCGGCCGACAGGCGTGCGGCCCGGTCGGGCGTGGCCGTCGCGTGCGAGCCCAGATCGCCACCGGCCCGGGCCACTGACCGCCCTGCGGCAAGCGGCTCGGCCGCGACCGCCAGGTGTGCGCCCCGCTCGGCGTCAGCCTCGGAGGAGACCCGTGTCGCCGCGACCGGTACGGCTGCGGCAGGCGCGGCCCGGTCGGGCGTGGCCGACAGGTGTGCGCGCCGCTCGGCATCGACCCCGGCGAAGCCCCGCCCTGCGGTGACCGGCGCGGCC
>NZ_JBIWAE010000015.1:58946-221319 GCF_044759865.1 Streptomyces sp. NPDC099050
CCCCAGACCGGCCGTGCTCGGCCGACGGGTTCGAGCCGTGCTCGGCAACGGCTTCGGCTGCTGCCCGCCCCGAAGCGACCGGCGTGGACGCGGCCCGGTCGGGCGTGGCCGACAGGTGTGCGCGCCGCTCGGCGCCGGCCCCGGCGGAGACCCACCCTCCGGTGACCGGCGCGGCCCCAGACCGGCCGTGCTCGGCCGACGGGTTCGAGCCGTGCTCGGCAACGGCTTCGGCTGCTGCCCGCCCCGAAGCGACCGGCGTGGACGCGGCCCAGTCGGGCGTGGCCGTGGCCGGCTCCGTACCGGCCCCGGGCTCGGCCGGTGCCCACTCGGCGGTGAACCGGGCGGTAGCGGAGCGCACGGACGCGGTCCGGTCAGGCTCTCCCGGCCAATGCGAGCCGGGCTCGGCGCCGGCCTCGGCCGCTGCATGCCCTGCCGCGACCGGCGCCGGAACGGCCCGGTCGTGCCCGGCCGGAACGGCCCATCGGGGAGCGGCAGCTGCCGGTGCGGCTCCGTCCGGCACGGCTCCGGCCGAGGCGGCTCCGGCCGAGGCGGCTCCGGCGGGGGCCCGGCCGGCGCCGTCCGGCGCGGACGCGGTCCGCACCGCACCCACCCGGTCGTGCCCGGCCGGAACGGCCCACCGGGGGCCGACCGCTGCCGGCGTGGCAGCGCCGGGACCGCTGCCGGCCGGGGCGGCAACGCCCGGGCCCGCTCCACCCGGAGTGGCGACAGCCCGGGGTGCTCCGGCCGGACCCGCTCCGGCCGGGGCGGCGACGCCCAGATCGGCGCCGCTCGGGGTGGCAACACCCCAGCCGGCTCCGGCCGATCCGGCTCCGATCAGGGTGGCTTCGCCCGGCGCGGCGACGCCCGGATCCGCGCCGCTCGGGGTGGCAACACCCCAGCCGGCTCCGGCCGATCCGGCTCCGGTCTGG
This sequence comes from Streptomyces sp. NPDC099050, assembly GCF_044759865.1. NCBI lineage: Bacteria > Bacillati > Actinomycetota > Actinomycetes > Kitasatosporales > Streptomycetaceae > Streptomyces > Streptomyces sp. NPDC099050. The sequence goes on from NZ_JBIWAE010000015.1 coordinate 59,876, forward strand.
GTGGCTTCGCCCGGCGTGGCAACGCCCGGATCCGCGCCGCCCGGGGTGGCAACACCCCAGCCGGCTCCGGCCGATCCGGCTCCGGTCAGGGTGGCTTCGCCCGGCGTGGCGACGCCCGGATCGGCGACGCCCGGGGTGGCGACAGCCTGGGGGAATCCGCCCGGACCCGCTCCGGTCAGGGTGGCTCCGGCCGGGGCCGCCTCGGTCCGGGAGTCCGCGGCCAGGGACTCCGCCGCCCGGGCCTGCTCCGTCGGAGTCGGAGTCGGAGTCGGCGTCGGAGTCGGAGTCGGAGTCTCGCCCGGCGGGGTCGCCGGTCGGGGGGTCGGGTGCGGGGGGATCTGGAAGGTGCCCGTGGTCGATGTCGTGCGCGTGGGGTACATCGTTGCCTCCGTCATGCGAACAGCCGGCGCCAGGTTTCCGGGCCCGGGTAACCGTCGGCCTCGGCGCCGCGCCAGCCCTGGGCGCGCTGGAACGCCTCGACGTTGCGGCGGTCGGCCTCGCCCCAGCGGGGGCCCGGTCCGGACAGGTAGTGCTTGCCGAAGCCCTTCTTCACCAGCTGGCGGCCAAGGGCGGTGACGGCCGGGTGGGTCGCGCCCGGCCGGAAGAAGGACGCCCCGGGGTAGGCGGGCTTGCCCGCCGGGCCCGGTGCGCCGCCCGTGGTCGGCGGGATGTCCTTGCCCTGGTGCAGGGCGAGCAGCCGCCAGGTGTGCGCGCCCGGGATGCCGTCGGCGTCCGCGCCCGTCCAGCCCTGGGCGCGCTGGAAGGCTTCGGTCGCCAGCCGGTCGGCGTCGGTCCACTTGGAGCCGGTGCCCTTCGGGTAGAACCGCAGCCCGCCCCGGTCGGACAGCATCCGGCCGAGCCGGGTGACGTGGGTGTTGTCCGCGCCCGGCCCGAACTTCGAGGCTCCGGGGTAGGTGGCCGAGACCCCGCCCGAGCCGCCCGGCGCGGGCGGCTCGCCCGTGACCGGGGGCTCGGGAACGACTCCGCCGGCCACCCCGTTGAACCGGTACGGGATGTACTTCACGGCGTTGTTCCAGTAGCCGTAGGGCGTGGCCAGCTTCCGCGTCGTGGGCCGTGTCTGCTCGTAGGCGACGTAGTGCGTGCGCGTCTCGTCCACCCACCCGCCGAAGAGCACGACGTGCGAGCCCTTGTTGGGGTCGGCCGGGTTGTGGAAGAGCAGCATGTCTCCCGGGAGCAGCTCGTCCTTCGTGATCCGGGTCGCGAACTTGTCGAGGCTCCCGGTCCACTCGTTCGTGCCGAGGTTCCACGCCATCGAGACGAAGCCGGAGCAGTCCTGCCGGTACCCGTCCGACCAGTACTGCTCCATGCTGTACGGGACCTGCGCGCCCAGCCACAGCTTCGCCCGGTTGATGATCGTCGCCCGGTCGGTCCGCCGCACCGCCGCGGGCGCTCCCGGCAGCCCGGCCGGCTTCGCCGCGGTGCCCTTGCCGCCCTTGCCGCCCTTCGGCCCGTGCAGCGGGGCCCGGCCGCCCTGCGGGGTGCCCGGGCCGGGATCGTCCAGCGCCACCCGGCCGCCGGTGCCCGGCGCGGCGGCCGCGGCCACGGACGCACCGCCTCCGCCGAGGACCACCCCCGCGGCGGTGGCCAGCACCAGTGCCCGGCGGGCTCCGCGCGCGGCGGGGTGTCCGCCGTCGCGCAGCGGTATGGCCCGGGCGCGCGCGAGCGTGCGGCGGCGCTGGGCGCAGCCTTGGCACGGGCAGTCGCCGGTGGGTTCGTACTCCTCGAAGGAGGGCAGCGGCATCGGCGGCATCGCCTCGGCCATCGGCGTCACTTCGTACACATGCGTCGGAGGCTGCATCGTCATGCGGTTCCGTCCACTCCCCTGCTCGTCGCCGGCCGGCCGGGACCGCATCTGGCGGGGCATCAGATCCGGCCTGACCCAGACATATCGTGCACGACAAACCCCCTAAACATGGGTTAATCGGACAGAACGCGCGCGGCTTGTCACGAGCACCCGCAACGGTGGGGTAGAGTTTTCCCTGTCACCAAGCGCCGCTAGCTCAGTTGGTTAGAGCAGCTGACTCTTAATCAGCGGGTCCGGGGTTCGAGTCCCTGGCGGCGCACAGACGCAAAGAAGCCCCTCACAGTGAGAACTGTGAGGGGCTTCTTCGTGTCCGGTGGAACTCCGCCGGAAAATCCGCGGGTCAGGCCGCCGTGCCGGGGCGGACTCCGGCGCCCGTCAGGTACGCCGACACGACCACGTTCGCCGAGTACTCCTTGGCCGCCTTGTCGTAGGTGCCGCCGCAGGTGACCAGCCGCAGTTCGGCCCGGCCGCGGACCCGGGGCCCGTACACCTTGGCGGGATCGAAGTCCGCGCGCTCGTGGACCCGTACGTCCTCGATCGTGAACTCCGCCACCGAGCCGTCGGCCCGCACCACGCGGATCTTTTCGCCCGCCTTGGCCGAGCTCAGGCCGTAGAACACCGCCGGCTTGGACCGCGTGTCCACGTGGCCGACCAGCAGTGCGGCACCGGCCGTACCGGGCTGGGCGCCGCCGCGCCACCAGCCGACCGTGCCCGGGTTCTCGTACGGGGGCGGCTCGATCGCCCCCTTCGCGTCGAGGTCCCGGACGATCACCGGGGCCTGGACGCCGAGGGACGGTACGTCGACCCGCGCGGGCACGGCCGGCTCCAGCGGGGTGTGCGCCGCGGGCATGCCCGGGGCGGCCGGTCCACCGGCCTGCCCGGGCAGGGGTATCGCCACTCCGGTGATCTCCCGGCCCCACAGCCACAGGCCGAGGACCAGCACCGACCAGGCCGCGAAGGTCAGCAGCCGGGAGCCGCCGGAGCTCCTCGGCTCGCCGTTCACCCGATCACCCGGTCACTCGCCGCTGCGGCGGCGGCGCAGGGCCAGCGCACGGCCGGCGACCGCGAGGGTGGCCGCGGCGGCGAGCACGGCGCCGATCACGGTGTGCGGCAGGCCCGGGCCGTCACCCTCGGTGCTCTTCTTCGCCGCCGCGGCGAGCTGCGCGGAGTCGGCGGCCTTGGCGGCCTCGGCCGCGCCCGCCGCCTTCGACTTCGCGGCGATCTCCTCGGACATGCCCCCGCCGCCCGCGTGGACCGGCCAGATGGGAGTGTGGTGGGGGTTGGGGCGGTGCTCGCGGCGGCGCTCGATCTCGATCGTGCCCCACTCGCGTTCGCCGCCGCGGCCGCCGCACTTGATCTTGATGTCGTGGCGGCCGGGCTCGACCCACGAGCGGATCATCGCGTCGCCCCACAGGGTGCGGCGGTCGTCGCGGCCGGTGGAGAGGCGGACCTCGGAGACGAAGACGACGGACGAGGCGACGGCCCAGTCCTCCTCACAGCCGCGGACGCGCAGTTTGACCTGCGCCCCCGGCTCCGCCGGATTGGGGTCGGCCGAGACGCTGCCGCGGCCCCGGTCGCGGTTCCAGTCCTCCTCCGCGAAGGCGAAGGGGGCGGTCACGGCGGACAGGGCCGTCAGGGCGACGGCCACCCCGGTGACACGGAGAGCGATTGAATCACTGCGCATGGTGAACCTCCTCAACAAGGAGATTCACGCGCGGCGCGCCGCTCCGCATCCGGAGCGGCGCCCTCTTGGCCCGTACGTGTCAGCCGTACGACCTAAACCAGATCGACCAGATCGGCGATGGAGTCGTACGTGTGGGTCGGCCGGTAGGGGAACTTCTCGGTGTCCTCGACCGACGTCAGGCCCGTCAGCACGAGGAAGGTCTGCATGCCCGCCTCCAGCCCGGCGAGGATGTCGGTGTCCATCCGGTCGCCGATCATCGCGCTGCTGTGGGAGTGCGCGCCGATGGCGTTCAGGCCGGTGCGCATCATCAGCGGGTTGGGCTTGCCGGCGAAGTACGGCTTCTTGCCGGTCGCCTTGGTGATCAGCGCGGCGACGGCGCCGGTGGCCGGCAGCGGTCCTTCGGCGGAGGGGCCGGTCTCGTCCGGGTTGGTGCAGATGAAGCGGGCGCCCGCGTTGATCAGGCGGACCGCCTTGGTCATGGCCTCGAAGCTGTACGTCCGGGTCTCGCCCAGGACCACGTAGTCCGGCTCGTGGTCCGTCAGGATGTAGCCGATGTCGTGCAGGGCGGTCGTCAGGCCGGCCTCGCCGATGACGTACGCGGTGCCGCCGGGGCGCTGGTCGTCGAGGAACTTCGCGGTGGCCAGGGCCGAGGTCCAGATGTTCTCCACCGGGACCGACAGACCCATGCGGCTCAGGCGGGCCTGGAGGTCGCGCGGGGTGTAGATGGAGTTGTTGGTCAGCACGAGGAAGGGCTTTCCGGACTCGCGCAGCCGGTTGATGAAGGCGTCGGCGCCGGGGATCGGGATGCCCTCGTGGACGAGGACCCCGTCCATGTCGGTGAGCCAGGATTCGATCGGCTTGCGCTCTGCCACTGGACTGTTCTCCGCTCTCGGTGGCGTCTGACGTCTGTGACGTCTGTGACCTCTGGTCTCTACCACCTTATCCGGGCCGGACCGCGGACGCGTGGGGCGTCCACAGCCCGGACCGCACGGCGGAACGGGCTCCCGCGAAGGCCCTTCGAGGGCCCCCGCCGAAGGTCCCGTACCGCCCGGAAGCGACCTCAGCCGAGCTTGACGTTGTCCACGGTCCAGTACCAGTTGTTGCTGCCGGTGTAGCGGAAGCGGACCTGGACGTCGGTGGCGCCGGCCGGGATCTGGAGCGCGATCGACTCGGAGCGGGCGACCGCGTCGGCGGTGTAGCTCTTGACGACCGACGCGGCGGCGCCGTTGTAGGAGACCAGGACCTGGGCGGTCTGGCCGGACTCCTGGCGGTAGTGCGTCTGGAAGGTCAGGTTGCGCGTGGTGCCGCCGGTGACCGCCCACTTGGGGGTGATGAGGGTGGAGTCGTAGGAGCCGGTGTGGCTCTTGTCGTCCCACTCGTCGGAGTCGGCGACGGCGAAGACGTCACGGGAGCGGACGTTCAGCTCGCGCCACTGGTCGCGCTGGGACTGGCTCCAGAACTCGTCGGTCGCGAAGGCCCATCCGGCCCACTCGGTGACACCGCCCGTGCCCATCTTGGAGTTGTCGACCGACCAGCCGGCCGGCGGGGTGTGCGTGAAGCCCTTGGTGCCGGCTGGGATGCCCGTCTCGTCCACGCGCGCCTGGAGGTTGGGGCGCAGGGCGTCGAAGGCGTCGCCGTCGTCCGGGGCGTCCACCGAGATGCCGTCGATCGCGGAGCCGGGGTTGACCCCGACCTGGGCGAGCGCGGTCGCCGCGACGTCGACGAGCTTCACGTCGCCCCGTACCGATCCGGCGGGGATGCCGGGGCCCTTGGCGATGACGAAGGTGCCGCGCTCCTGGATGGTGGAGCCGCCGTGACCGCCGGAGTTGGTGTGGCCGTGGTCGGTGGTGACCAGGACCTTCCAGTTCTCCTGGGCGTAGGTCGGGCGGTTCTGGACGGCCGTCAGGAGCTGGCCGACCAGGACGTCGACGCGGGCGACGGTGTCCAGGTACTGCTGGCTGGCGGCGCCGTAGGAGTGGCCTGCCGCGTCGATCTCGCCGAGGTAGACGAAGGCGGCGTCCGGGTTCTGGGTGCGCAGCTCGGTGGCGGCCGCGGCGGCGATCTTCGGGTCCTCGTTGCGGTAGCCGTCGCGGTCGCCCTTGAGGGAGAGGCGCTTGTCGACCTTGGCCGAGAAGATCGGGCCGTTCTGGTCGGTGGAGGTGATGGGCTCCCAGTCGGCGGCCGCGTAGGTGTTGAGCGCCGGGTTGGCGTTCTCGATGCGGGTCAGGAAGTCCGGGTAGGCCGTGTAGTTCTTGCCGGTGAAGGAGTTGTCCTTCACGCCGTGCTTGTCGGGCCAGACGCCGGTGGCGATGGTGGACCAGCCGGGGCCCGAGGAGGTGGCGCCCATCGGGTTCGCGTACAGGGTGCTCTTGGCGGTCAGGCCCTGGGCCATCAGGCCGTTCAGGTAAGGGGCGTTGGCGACCTTGACACGGTCGAGGACGGCGCCGTCGAGGCCGATGACGAGCACCTTGTTCACGGCGGCGGCAGCGGCGGCTTCGTCGGCGGGCGCGGCCGTCGCGGCGTGGGCGCCGAGGCCGGTGGCGAGCAGGACCGTGGCGGTGGCGGCCACGGCGAGGGTCCGTCCGGACAGGACAGTGGACACGTACTCCTCCGGGAGTAATCGTGGGGAAGGCGCAGGGGACGTACGGGTGGTGCGGGGTCGTACGGCGGTCGTGCGTCAGCGCGAGCGAGCGTACGGCGGGTCCGGACCGAAGGCGAGACTCGGTCCAGACCCGTTATCTGTGTGTCACTATTCCGGTCGCGGGTGACCGGGAGGCGACCAGTCAGCTTCCGGTGGCCGACTTCCACGCGTCGACGTAGCCGGTGAGGTTCTTGTCGATGTCGGCCCAGTCCGGCTCGAAGATCTCGACGCCGCTCATGAGCTTGGTGAGCTCGACGGCGTTGGCGTCGGTGGGCTTGACGTCCGAGCGGGCCGGGAAGCCGCCGCCGACGCCGCTGACCAGCTTCTGGGCGTCCTCGCTGAGCAGGTGGTCGAGGAGCTTCTTGCCGTTCTCGGTGTGCGGGGCCTTGTCGACGAGGCCGGCCGCGTACGGGAGCGAGAAGGTGGTGGGCTTGCCGCCGTCCTTGGCGGGGAACCAGATGGCGATGTTCGGCATGGACTTGGACTGTGCGAAGTTCATCTGAACGTCACCGTTGGCGACGAGCAGCTCGCCCTTGTCGGTCTTCGGCGCGAGCTTGCTGGTGGAGGAGGACGGGCCGACGTTGTTGGCCTGGAGCTTCTTCAGGTACGCGTTCGCCGGCTCCTTGCCACCGAAGTCGTGCATCGCCTTGATGAGCACGGCGGTGCCGTCGCCCGCGACGCCCGGGGTGGAGTACTGGAGCTTGCCCTTGAACTTGGGGTCGAGGAGCTCTTCCCAGGTCTTGGGGGCGGCCGCCAGCTCCTTCTTGTTGTAGATGAAGCCGAAGTAGTTGTTGACGACCGAGGTCCACTTGCCCTCGGAGGACTTGTTCGCTCCGCTGACCTTGTCGGCGCCCTGCGGGGTGTAGGCCTGGAGGAGGCCCTTGCCGTCGGCCTGCTGGATGAACGGCGGCAGCGTGATCAGGACGTCGGCCTGCGTGTTGGTCTTCTCGCGGACGGCGCGCTGCACCATCTCCCCCGAGCCGCCCTCGACGTACTTGACCTCGATGCCGGTCTTCTTCGTGAAGTCGGCGAAGACCTTGTCGTACCAGCCGTCGCCCTTGTCGCCCTTGAGGCCGTCGGCGCTGTAGACGGTGACGACCTTCTCGCCGCCGTCCTTGGAGTCGGTGGCGGAGGAGGAACCACCGCAGGCGGTGAGGCCGGCGGCGAGGACGAGGCTGCCGGTGACGGCGGCGGTCACGCGGAGGTTTCTGTTGCTGGGCATGGAACTTCCTTACGGGGAAAGGGAGTCAGCGGGAGAATCAGCGGGGTCCGGCAGTGGCCGTGCCGGGGGGTCAGCGGTACGTGGCCCTGGTGCGGACGCGGGAGACGGCCAGCAGGACCAGCAGGGTGGTGGCCATGAGGACCACGGCGACGGCGGATCCGCTGAAGAGCGAACCGCGGTCGGTGGCGGTGAAGATCCGGACCGGGAGGGGCATCCAGTCCGGCGGGTAGAGCATCATCGTGGCGCTCAGCTCGCCCATGGACAGGGCGAAGCAGAGCCCGGCCGCCGCGGTGAGCGACGGCAGCAGGAGGGGGAGCTTGACCCGCCACAGCACGTACGCGGGTCGGGCGCCCAGGGAGGCCGCCGCCTGCTCGTAGGCGGGGTCGAGACGCACGATCGCAGCCGAAACCGACTGGTAGGCGAACGCCGTGACAAGAATCGTGTGCGCCAGGATCACGATCGAGCTGGTGCCGTTGAGGAGCAGCGGCGGCTTGCTGAAGGCGACGAGCACGGCGAGGCCGACGACCACGGACGGCACGGCGACCGGCAGCATGAACAGCGCGTCCAGGGAGCTCTTCCCGCGTTTGCGCAGCCCGGCGGCGGCGAGCGCCGCCCAGGTGCCGACGGTGAGCGCGATCAGGCTGGCGGCCAGGGCGGTGAGCAGCGAGGTGGTCAGCGCCTCGAGGGATTCGCCCCGGACGGCCGCGGCGTAGTTCTCGGTGGTGGGGCCGGAGGGGAAGGCCCCGGACCAGTGCGTGGCGAAGGACGCGGCCACCACGACGAGCAGCGGCAGTGCGAAGAGGGGCAGGAAGAGGATGCCGAAGAGGCTCCAGGCGGCCCAGCGGCCGCTCTTGCTATGCACCAGCACGCTTGCTCACCACCCGGTAGAGGCCGAACAGGCCGACGGAGATCACGATGTTGACGACGGCGACCACGCAGGCGGCGGCGTAGTCGGATTCGAGGATCGCCTTGCCGTAGATGAGCATCGGGAGCGTGGTGACGTCCTTGGCCCCGGTGAACAGGACGATCCCGAACTCGTTGAGGCACATGACCAGGACGAGGCTGCCGCCGGCGGCGAGGGCCGGGAGCGCTTCGGGGAGGATCACCCGCCGGATGATGCGGCCGGGCTTCGCGCCGAGCGAGGAGGCCACCTCCAGCTGGGCGGTGTCCAGCTGGGAGAAAGCCGCGAGCAGCGGGCGCATCACGAAGGGCGTGAAGTAGGTGATCTCCGCGAGGAGGACGCCCCAGGGGGTGGTCAGGAAGTGGAAGGGGCCCTCGGTGGCGCCGAATCCTTCGGTCCACAGGCCGTTGGCCATGCCGACGGTGCCGTAGATGAAGAGGAGGGCGAGGGTGATGAGAAAGGAGGGGAAGGAGAGGAAGACGTCGATGAACTTGGCCACGGCGCGGGCCCCGGGGAACGGGACGAAGGCGATGACCAGCGCGAGCGCGAAGCCGAGGACGAGGCAGCCGACGGTGGCGCCGACGGCCAGCCAGACCGTGGTGCCGAGCGCTTCGCGGAAGGAGTGCGAGGCGAAGACGGAGGCGTAGGCGTCGAAGGTGCCGCCCCCGTTCTCGGGGGACAGCGACTGCTGGACGACCAGCGCGAGGGGGTAGAGGAAGACCGCCGCGAGGACGGCGACGGGAGGCACGGTCCACAGCCAGCCGGGAACGCTACGGGGCGCACGTGCGGGCCCCTCCGGGGTGGGACCGGAGGAAGGAGCACGCTCCGCCGAAGGGGAGCCCCCGGGGACCTGCCCGATGTCGTGCGGCCCGCTCCGCGAGGTTCCGCGCGCGGTGGTGCCGGCGGAGTCGGCGGACTCGACGGAGCCGGCGGCGCTCTGGGCCGGGATGGCCCCGGTGCGCGGCACGGCCTCAGGCATCGGACACCCCCGCGGCCAGCAGTACCGCGTCCCGCGGCTCGAAGTGCAGGGTGACGTGGTCGCCCAGCGCCGGGGTCTCGCGCAGTTCGGGCAGGTCCGCCTTGACCCGGTGGCCATCGATGTCCACATAGAGCCGGTGCGTCGAACCGCGCCACTGCACTTCGGTGATGGTCCCGCTCAGCGCGTTGGGGCCGGCGCCGAGGCCGAGCAGGTGCGGGCGGACGCACAGGGTGGCGCTCGCGCCGACGGCCGCGCGGCCGGAATCGAGGGCGAGGGGGTGCCCGGCGAAGAGCGCGCCGCCGTCGGCGACGGTGACGGGCAGCAGGTTGGCGTTGCCGACGAAGGAGGCGGTGAACTCGGTGCGCGGGGCCCGGTACAGCTCCTGCGGGGTGCCGCAGTCCTGGAGGCGTGCCTGGTCCATGACGGCGATCCGGTCGGCCAGGGTCAGCGCCTCGACCTGGTCGTGGGTGACGTAGAGGATGGACACGTCGGGGAGTTCGCGGTGCAGCCGGGCCAGTTCGGCGAGCATCCCGGAGCGCAGCTGCGCGTCGAGCGCGGACAGCGGCTCGTCCAGGAGGAGGACCCCGGGGCGGATGGCGAGGGCGCGGGCGATGGCCACGCGCTGCTGCTGTCCGCCCGAGAGCTCGCGGGGGTAGCGCTTGGCGTAGGCCGCCATCCCGGTCATCTCCAGGGCCTCGGCCACGCGGCCGGGGATCTCCGCCTTGGGCGCCTTCTGCGCCCGCAGGCCGAAGGCGACGTTGTCGGCGACGCGCATGTGCGGGAAGAGCGCGTACTGCTGGACGACCATGCCGATGCCGCGCTTGTGCGGCGGGAGCGCGGTGACGTCCCGGCCGCCGATCAGGATCCGGCCCGAGGCGGGCCGGACGAAGCCGGCCACCGCGCGCAGGGCCGTGGTCTTGCCCGAGCCCGAGGGGCCGAGCAGCGCCATGACCTCGCCGGGCTCGACGGTCAGGTCGAGGGAGTCCAGGACGGTGTTGCCGCCGTAGGCGACCGAGACGGAGTCGAAGCGGATGCCGCTCACGCGCCGGGCTCCCCGGACTCCTCGGACTCCTCGTGATCCTCGTGATCCTCGTGATCCTCGTGATCCTCGTGCGCGAGTCGCTCCAGCCGCGCGAGCAGCGCGGGCAGTTCGGCGATGGAGCCCAGGACGTGGGTGGCGCCGTGCTCGGTCAGGGCCGCGCGGTCATGGGCGCCGGTGAGGACGCCCGCCACGATCCCGGCGCCGGAGCGGACGCCGCTGAGCATGTCGTACGAGGTGTCGCCGGCGACCACGGTGTCGCGTACGTCGGCCACGGCGCCGGTGCGCAGGAAGGCGGCCAGCACCATGTCCGGGTAGGGCCGGCCGCGGCCGCCCGCGTCGGCGGGGCACAGGGTGAGGTCGGCCAGGTCCTGCCAGCCGAGGGCGTCGAGGATGGCGTCCTGGGTGACGCGGGCGAAGCCGGTGGTCAGGACCACGGTGCGGCCGTCGGCGCGGAGCTTTTCGACGGCCTCGCGGGCGCCGGGGACCGGAGCGATGAGGCCGCCGTCCACGAGTTCCCCGTAGGCCTGCTCGAAGGCGGTGTTGGCGCGCTGGGCGAGGTCCTCGGCGCCGAAGAGGTGGCGGAAGACGGAGATCTTCGACTCGCCCATGGTGTCGCGGACGTACTGGAGCTTGGTGGCGTGGTCGGCGCTGCCCGGCTCGACGCCGAGGCGCTCGGCGGCCCGCTCGAAGGCGCGCTCGACGAGGCCGCCGTCGGCGACGGTGGTGCCGGCCATGTCGAGGACGATCAGGCGGCGGGTGTGGAGGGGGGTGCTGGGGGTGTTGGTGTTGGTGTTGGTGTTGGTGTTGGTGTTGGTGTTGGTGTCGGTCATGGTGCTTACCAGCCCAGTTCGTTCGCGGTGGCTTCGGCTATGGCGGGCGAGCAGGTCATGCCCCGGCCGCCGGGTCCGGTCACCAGCCAGACGCCGTCGGCCACCTGCTGGCGGTGGACGACGCGGGTGGTGTCGGTGCACTGCGCGTACACGCCCGCCCAGCGGTGCCTGATCTGCGGCAGCGGGCGGCCCAGGAAGGACTCCACGACCTCGGTGAGGTGCGTGTACGGGTCTTCGAGGGTGTCGAACGCGAAGGGGTGCTCGTACTCGTGGGTGTCGCCGATGGTCAGTCCGCCGTCCTGCCGCTGGACCATCAGGAGCTGCATCTTGTGCGCGGCGGCGATCGGCGCCTGGGCCTGCTCGGCGTTGAGTTCGTCGAGGGCTTCGCTCTTATAGGCGGGGTAGTAGCGGAAGCTGTCGGCGTCGGCGACCGAGGTCGTCAGGGGCTCGCCGAGCGGGGCGGTCTGCATCATCTGCAGGCGGACGCGGCGCACGGGCAGCTCGGGGACCAGCTCGCGGACCAGGCCGGAGAGCCAGGCGCCGGTGGCCAGGATCACGGCGTCGCCCTGGTGGACGTCGCCGTGGTCGTCGCGGACGGCGCCGTTCCCGACGACCTCGCGCACTTCCCGTCCGGGGAGGAAGGTGTAACGGCCGGAGGCCCTGAGGGCTTCGCGCAGGTGGAGCTGGGCGGTGCGCGGCTCGACGGCCGCGTCCCGCTCGCACCACAGGGCGGCCTCGAACGCGCCGCGCAGGGCGGGGTTGATCGCCCTGGCCTCCTCGGCGGTGACCAGCTTGTAGCCGCGGGCGGCGGCGTCGGGGCGGGCCACGGCGGCCTCGGCGACGGCGTACTCGCGGGAGTTGCGTACCGGGGTCAGCGAGCCGATGGCGCGGAAGCCCAGGCCGGGCACCCGGTCACCGATCGCCTCCCAGAGCTCGCGGGCCCGCAGGGCGGTGTCGAGCTCCTCGCCCCCGGCCCGGCCGCTGACCCAAATCTGGCCGAAATTGCGCAAGGACGCGCCGCGGGCCTCCGCTTCTCGCTCGATCTGGACGACCTCGTGGCCGCGTTCCACTGCTTGCCAGGCGTGCATGGTGCCTACCACGCCGCCTCCGACGACTATGACTCTCACGTGCTCCAAGGTGACGGCGGCCCGTGACCCCGGAGGATCCCCCGGGCGACGCTCCGGTGAACAGCCTCCAACGCTTGGACTAGACCCGTTACCGTTCTGTTACTGAACTTCGCCCGTTTTCCTCTCATACGGGGGCTTCGGCCGGGACTATTCGGGCTGCAGGTGGGTCGTGAAGCTGAACCGGTCACCACGGTAGAGAGAACGCACCCGCTCCAGCGGCCTGCCGTCCTGATCCCGGGAGAAGCGGTGGATGAGCAGCATCGGGAGCGCGGGCGGGGTGCCGATCAGCAGGGCTTCGCGGGGGGTCGCGAGGACCGTTTCCAGCTTCTCGTCGGCGTCGCCGAAGGAGATGCCGAGGCTGTCGTGGAGATATCCATAGAAGGAGGAGTCCGGCTGGAAATCGATGTCGAGGCGGGGCGCGCGGGCGACCCGGACGTACGTGCTCTCCAGCCCGACCCGCTCTTCGTCGGCGAGCAGCACCCGCTCCAGGTGCCAGACCGGCTCCCCGGGCTCGGCGCCGATGCCGGGGGCCACGGGGGCCGGGCAGGGGAAACGTTCCAGGCCGATCAGGTGGCGGCCCGGGGTGCGTCCCTGGCGGCGCACGCCCTCGGTGTAACTCGCCAGCGACAGGGGCTGCTCGAGTTTCGGCCCGGCGGCGACGGTGCCGCGGCCCGAGCGGCGCAGCCGGCCCTCCAGCAGCAGCTCACGCAGGGCCTGGCGGACGGTCTCGCGGGAGACCTCGTACTGCTCGGCGAGATCACGCTCGGTGGGGAGGAGTCCCCCCTCGCCGAGCTCGTCGAGCAGCCCGGCGATGCGGGCCTTGACGGCGTAGTACTTGGGGATGCGGCCGTGCTCGGGGATGCCGGAGCGGACGGGCAGGCCGGGCTGGTGGTGGTGCGCGTAGGCGGTCGGTTCTTCCACCCTCGGACTCTACGTGGACCGCCCCTTCGCGGATCGCCCCTACGTGGACCGCCCCTTCGCGGATCGCCCCTTCGCGGACCGCCCCTTCGTGGACCGCGGGCCTTGTCGCACGTCGCGTCGCAACCGGCGGGCCCCGAGCAGGAGTCCGCCGCCGCCGGCCAGGGCGGCCGCGGCGCCGGCCACGTACGTCCAGGCCGCGGGGGTGCGGCCGGTCTCGGCCAGCGCTCCGGCCTCGCCGGTCTCCGCGTCCGCGGCCGCGTCCGGGCCCTGGACCTCGAACCGGTAGCCACCCGCCTCCCCGAGCCAGTCCCCGTCGTCACCCTTGCGCTGCACCAGCGCGGCATCGGCGACGGCTTCGCCGAGCGGGGTGCCGGGGGCGAAGGCGAGCCGGACGGTGACGGTCACGGAACCGCCGGGGGCGATGGCGAAGCCGGAGAACGCCTCGCCGCCGTCGAACACGGCGACGATCTCGTCCCGGTCGGTGCGCTCCAGGCTGACGGGGAGGGCACGGCCGGGGGCGGCCGCGCCGGGGGCGGCGAACTCCATCCGGAAATGGGCGGGTCGCAGGGCGCGCGCTGGGTCGGTGAAGACCACGACGGGGTGGATGGCCGTGCATTCCGCGGTCGTGGTGTTGGCGAGGTCGAGGTACCAGGTCTGCGCCGCACCGCCGGTCCGGTACACGGCCGGCCCACCGCGGATACGGGCACCGATGGGGAACTGCGCGCTCTTCCCGTCACCGCAGCTGGCCTCCACCCGCGAGGGCAACGCGGGGGCGGGGCGAGCGCCGCCGCCGTTGCCGATGTCCGCGGACGCCGTGGTGACGGCGGGGATGGTGGCGGCCACGAAGACGGCTGCGAGGGCGAGGGCTTTGCGCAGTCGCATGGAGAACCCCTACTCGCCGACACCAGAACAGAACGGCCAATCAAACGATTGCCGGACAAGCCGACAATCACCCCGGCCTTGCCCGCACCCTCCCACGCCCACAGAACCCCCTGTCCAGCACCACGCCCAACTTCTTCTTATTTCCCCCCATTCAGCGCACACCAGCCGGCCCCCCACCCCCGACCGACCACCGGACGCTTGAGGCCCGGGGGGCGGGCGCAGCCTTCGGGGCCGGGCCCGGCCTTCGGGGGGCGAGCTCGGCCCGGGAGCCGGGGGCCGGGGGCCCGGGGCCGGAGGGCCAAGGAGCCGGGGAGCCGGGGGCCCGGGGGCCAGAGGGCCAAGGAGCCGGGGAGCCGAGGAGCCGGGGGCCAGAGGGCCAAGGAGCCGGGCCGAGGAGCCGGGACCCGGGGAGCCCGCGACCCGGGGGCCAAGGGGTTACTCCCCTCGCCCGAACAGCGGGCCAAGCACGAGCTCCGCCGCCCCCTCCGCCACACCCCCCTCCGCGAGTTCCACCCTCACCGCACCCCCCACAAAGGCCCGCACCCCCAAAACCCCCCGCACCCCCTCCAGGAACACGCCCGGCGCAGCCGCCACCACCCGCCCCCCGAGCAGCACCCGGTCCACATCCAGCAGCGCGACCAGGTTCGCCGCCGCCTCCCCCACGATCCGTGCCGCTTCCTCCAGCCGGCCGCCGGCCACCGCGTCCAGGCACAGGACCTCCGCGCACCCGCGCCCCCCGCACCGGCAGGCCGGCCCGTCCAGCCGCAGCACCTGGTGTCCGAACTCCCCCGCCGCCGAGCGCCGCCCCCGGTACACCTCGCCGCTGCCGGCCAGCCGGAGTCCCGCCCCCAGTCCGGTGCCGACGTGTACGTACGCCACGGCCTCCCCGAAGGCGGCCTCGCCGAAGCCGGCCCCCGCCGCGACCCCCGCGTTGGTGTCCTTGTCCACCCGCACGGGAACCCCCAACCGCCCCTCCAGCACCTCCCGCAACGGGAACCCCTCCCACTCCGGGTACCCCGTCACCCTCCCCAGCACCCCGGTCCGCCAGTCCAGCGGCCCCGGCGCGGCCACGCCGACGCCGAGGAGCGGCCGGTCACCGCACACCCGCGCGACCGCCCGTACGGCCTCCTCGACCACCACGTCCGGACCGGCCCCGAAGTCCAGCGGGGCATGCCCGTCCGCGACGACGCGACCCGCCAGGTCGACCCGTACCGCCGTGAGCTCGTCGCGGTCCAGGTGCACCCCGACCGCGTGCCGCGCCTCCGGGACCAGCCTCAGCAGCGTGCGCGGTTTGCCTCCCGTGGAGGCCTCGCGTCCGGCGTCGGCCACCAGGCCCTCGCCCCTGAGCCGCGCGGCGATCTTGCTGACCGCCTGGGGGGTGAGCCCCGTACGCGCGGCGAGGTCGCCACGGCCGAGCCCGGCGGGGCCGGCTCCGCGCAGGAGATCCAGCACCAGCGCGTCGTTGTGCCCGCGGAGCACGGGCAGGTTCACACCGCCGCCACCACTCGCGTCGCCCCTGCCGCCCATGCCGCCCCCGCTACCCCTGTCCACCTGGCCATTGTCCACCCTCCTTGCACTTAAGCAACACTGTTGCCAAAGTGGTCACCATGAACGCCACCGCCCCCGCGCCTTCCCCCACACCCTCCCCCGCCCCCCTCCGCGTAGGTCTCGTCGGCTACGGCCTGGCCGGTTCCGTCTTCCACGCCCCGCTCGTCTCCGCGACCGAGGGTCTGGTCCTCGACACCGTCGTCACCTCCGACCCGGGCCGCGCCGCCCAGGCCCGCGAGGCCTACCCGGACGTCCGGATCGCCGCCACCGCCGACGAGCTGCTCGCCCGGAGCCCGGCCCCCGACCTCCTCGTCGTCGCCTCCCCCAACAAGACGCACGTCCCGCTCGCCACGGCCGCCCTCACCGCCGGCATCCCGGTGGTCGTGGACAAGCCGCTCGCCGCCACCGCCGCCGAAGCCCGCGAACTGGCCGCGCTCGCCGAGCGGACCGGCACCTTCCTCTCCGTCTTCCAGAACCGGCGCTGGGACAACGACTTCCTCACCCTGAGCCGCCTCCTCGCCGACGGAGAGCTGGGCGAGGTGCAGCGCTTCGAGTCCCGCTTCGAGCGCTGGCGCCCGCAGCTCAAGGGCGGCTGGCGGGAGTCCGGCGCCCCCGAGGAGATCGGCGGACTGCTGTACGACCTCGGCAGCCACGTGGTGGACCAGGCGCTGGTGCTGTTCGGCCCTGCCGTACGGGTCTACGCGGAGACCGACGTACGCCGCCCGGGCGCCGAGGCGGACGACGACACCTTCATCGCCCTCACCCACGCGAACGGGGTCCGCTCCCACCTCTACGTCAGCGCCACCACGGCCCAGCTGGGTCCGCGCTTTCGCGTACTGGGCTCCCGCGCGGGGTACGTCAAGTACGGCCTGGACCCGCAGGAAGGGGCACTGCGCGAGGGCCTGCGCCCCGGCGACCCCGAGCGGACCTGGGGCGAGGAGCCCGAGCACCTGTGGGGCCGGCTGGGCTCCGGGGAATCACCGCTGACCGGCGGGGGCACACCGGTACGGACGGCCCCGGGCGACTACCCGGCGTACTACGCGGCCGTGGCGGCGGCCCTGCACGACGGCGGCCCGGCCCCCGTCACGGCCCTGGAGGCGGCGCACTGCCTGGACGTGCTGGAGGCGGCCCGCAAGTCGTCGAGGGACGGGTGCGCGGTAGAGGTGGAGGTAGAGGTCGAGGTCAAGGCCAGGTCAAGGTCGTAGAGGTCTGAGCCGTCCGTTCTCCGGCCGCCGGAGAACGCGAAAAGGGGCGGCGCCGTCGACGACGGCACCGCCCCTCCCTGCCGATCCGCGGGGACCGACTACACGTCCTTGAACTCCTGGCGCTGACGGCCGAGCCCGTCGATCTCCAGCTCCACCACGTCACCCGCCCGCAGGAACGGCTTCGGCTCCAGCTGGCCCGCGGCCACGCCGGCCGGGGTGCCGGTGATGATGACGTCGCCCGGGTACAGGGTCATGAACTGGCTCACGTACCGCACGACCTCGCCGACCGCGAAGATCTGGTCGGACGTGTTGCCGTCCTGCTTCAGCTCACCGTTGACCCACAGCTTGACGTCCAGCACCTGCGGGTCCGGGACCTCGTCCGCGGTGACCAGCCAGGGGCCGAGCGGGGTGAAGGTCTCGCAGTTCTTGCCCTTGTCCCAGGTGCCGCCGCGCTCGTTCTGGAAGGCGCGCTCGGTCACATCGTTGACCAGCACGTACCCGCCGACGTGCGCGAGGCCCTCCTCGGGGGAGGCCAGGTAGCGGGCGGTGGCACCGATGACGACGCCGAGCTCGGCCTCCCAGTCGGTCTTGACGCTGGTCCGCGGGATCAGCACGGTGTCGTCGGGGCCGACCACGGTGTCCGGGGCCTTCAGGAAGATGATCGGCTCGGCCGGCGCCTCGGCGCCCACCTCGGCCGCGTGCCCGTGGTAGTTCAGGCCGATGCCCACGACCTTGCCTATGCGGCCGACGGCGGACCCGATCCGCAGACCCTCGGCGTCCAGCACCGGGAGCTCACCGGACTCGGCCGCGTCCCGCACCCGGGACAGCACGGAGTCGTCGGCGAGCAGTGCGCCGTCCACATCCGTGATCAGGCCGGACAGGTCCCGCAGGGTCCCGTCCTGGTCGAGCAGCGCGGGGCGCTCCGACCCGACGGGTCCTACACGCAGCAGCTTCATGGGCATTCTCCCGTGGTCGAGGATGGTCGGCCCATGGGCATGCCCCGGGCCGGACGATGGGTTGCGGCCATCGGAGGATTGGTCGATCCTCCAAGATGACGGCCTCATCCGCAAGACCCTGTTCACATGGCGGAACGCTCAGCTCCGCTGAGCGCCAGCCCGGCACGCTCCGACCGGTCCTTCCGGTGCTGGAGCCAGACACGCTCGGCGACCGACCACGCGGTGGTGGTGACCAGGTACAGCCCGGCCGCCAGCGGCACCAGGGCAGCCGTGATCAGCGTCCCGAAGGACAGCAGGGGCAGTACGCCGCCCAGCTTCCGCGCGAGTTCCTGCTGCTCGGCCGTCAGGCCGGCGACCGCCCCGGCACCCGAGGCCGCCCGGCCCCCGGCGGCCTTGGCCCGGACACCGTTCGCCCCACCGGCACCGGCCCGGGCCGTCTTGGCCGGGGCAGCCTTCGCCCGGGCCGCCTTCGCCGCGCCGCCGGCACCCGCCCCGGCGGCCTTCGCCCGGGCAGCCTTCGTCCCACCGGCACCGGCACCGGCACCGGCACCACTACCGCTACCGCTACCGCTACCAGCACCGCTACCAGCACCAGCGCCGGCCGGCTTCGCCGGCGCCGGGGCGGCCACGGCAGTGGTGATCCCGCCCGTCACCGCGGCCAGCGCAGCCGCCTTGCGCCCGCGCACCGCACTCCACGCGGCCACCACCGCGACGGCCGCGAACAGCCCGAGGAACACGAGCCCCTGCTCGCCGAAGAGGCCGCCCTCCCCGAGCGCCTCACCCCACCGGTCCCCGAGCGGCGCGGCGAACAACCGGTGGCCGAGCAGTTCGTTGGTGGCCCCGCCGATCTCGGACGAGGAGAACGCCCGGTACATCAGGAAGAACACCGGCAGCTGGAGCAGCACCGGCAGGATTCCCGCCACCGGGGTCGCCCCGCGGAAGGCGGCCCGGCTCAGCGGGTGCAGCGCGAGCCGCACGAGCACGGTGAACAGCACGATCGCGGCAGCGGTCGCGGACTCGGCCAGCACCGGCTCCAGGAGCCGGCCCAGCAGAGCAACAAGATCGATGAAAACGGACACGTGGGCCCTCCGAAGGGACTCGTCAAACGTCGAAAGAGATGCGTTTCGGCGTGACGACCCGCGAGGGGCGGCAAGGTGTGGCGATCAGGAGTGATCAGGAGGAAGGAGCTGCGCGCCCCTACGCGGCCGTCGGAAGGGAACGGCCGGGAGCCCTGGGCCGCGACCGGCCCGCGGCGTCGGGATCGCGCTGCGGCAAGAACGCCGTGCGCTGCTCGCGATCACGGATCGCGGTACGTATTCGGTGCGGCGGCACCGCCCGGACCAGCCGGGCGGCCAAGGCCGAGGCACCCACGGCGAGGGTCGCCGCGAGGACCACCACGACCGCGCCGAGCCCGCCCTCCCCGGCGAAGAGCCCGAGGAACCCACCGAGCAGCAGGAGGGAGGTCAGCAGGGCCACGAGACGCGCGGCCGGCGCGAACGGCGCGGTGAACCGCACGGGGCGAAGCCCGCTGTGCTCTGCCATACGAACCGCCCCCTTCCCGCTCCCGCGCGCGAACTCCCGTAAGAGATCGACCACTCGCACCAGTTCTCGCACTCGCACTCGTACTCGTACTCGCGATCGATACTAACCGCCCGCACTGACAACGGACGGGGTCTCGTTTTGATCCCCGGTCCCGGGGAGCGGATCGCGCGACCAGCACTTCCTCGTCCGGCCGACGGTCCGGCCCGCCGTCCCCCGCTCCGTCCCCCGCTCCCTCCCCCGACCCGCTCCCCGCCCGCTCCCGCGGGCCGAGCCAGGTCACCGTCAGTGCGATCGCCAGGTTCACCGCGAGGGCGATCATGCCGGCGTTCACCCCCCACACCGGGTCGTTGCCCGTGAAGACCAGCCCGCACACCACCGCGACCCCCGCGGCCAGCCCGCACACCGCGGCCACCGTCGTGAGCCTGCGCCACACCAGGCCCAGCAGCAGCATCGGCACCAGCTGCGCCATGCCCTCGTAGGACACGAGCGAGAGCCTGACCAGCGTGTTCGGCGCCACGTACGTCATGACCAGCGCGATCGTCCCGGCCACCACCACGACCGCCTGCGAGGCGAGCTTCTGCCGCTCGCCCGAACTCCAGCGCGGCAGGAACGAGAGCACACTGCGCCCCCACATCGTGCCGATGACCAGCATGAACACCGCCATCGGCACGATCGACGACAGCGCCGCCGCCACCCCGATCACCCCCACCGCCCACGCCGGCAGGGAGTCCACGACCAGCTTGAACAACGCCAGGTTGGACTCCGCGCCCGTCAGCCCCGGTACGACGAACAGCGCCGCCATGCCCAGCAGCATCGGTACGAAGAGCAGCACGTTGTACGCGGGCAGCAGGATGGCGTTGCGGCGCAGCGCATCGGCGCTCCGCGCGCCCAGGTACCCCGCCACAGTGGTCGGGAAGATGACGATGGTCAGCGCGTTCAGCACGGTGGTGGAGGCGAACCACCCCACCCCCAGCTCGCCCTGGCCGCCCTCCCCGCTCCCGGCGCCGGGCAGCGTCAGCCACTGCGGGCGTTCGGCCGTGAGCCGGTCGAAGAGCTCCCCGTAGCCGCCGAAGTAGTGCAGGGGGACGTAGACGGCGAGGAACCCGAGGGTGCCGATGACCAGCACGTCCTTCAGCACGGACACCCACGCGCTGCCGCGCAGCCCGCTCACCACGACGAAGCCGGTGGTGACGGCGAAGGCGATGAAGTAGGCCCATTCCAGGGACACCGCCCCGTAGGTGACCGTCGAGACCACCACCCCCATGCCGGTGAGCTGCAGCTGGATGTAGGGGAGCAGGAAGACGGTCGCGAGCACCGCGACCGCGGCGCCGAGCCAGGGACGCCCGTAGCGGTGGCTGACCATGTCGGCGATCCCGACCAGCCCGTGCCGGCGCGCGTAGTCCCACAGCATGGGCCCGACGACGTAACCGACCGCGTAGCCACAGGACATGTACGCGACCACGCACATCACGGGGGCGCCGTAGTTGTAGCCCCAGCCGGCCGCTCCGAGGTAGCTGAAGCTCGTGTACCCCTCGCCCGCCATCAGGACCCAGATGAACACGGTGCCGAGCGAGCGCCCGCCCACCGACCATTCGGCGAGCCCCCCTCCCCGCCCGCCGCGGCCGCGCACCGCGAGCAGTCCGAGCACGACGGTGGCCACCATGAACACGCCGAAGACGGTGGTCGCCACGGCCACCCGGCTCACCGGTGATCACCGCGCCAGGTCAGCCAGACCGCGAGCGGGGTCAGCAGGGTCGCCCCGACGAACCAGAGGAACAGGAACGGTACGCCGCCCAGCGCCGGCTCCACCCTGTTCGCCAACGGCAGCACCCCGACGAACAGAACGAACGGCACGGCGAGCCATACCAACTGCGGACGTTTCACCCAATTCCGACGCACCGCCCCACCCTACGGTCCATCGGCCCGCCCACCCGTCAACGCTTGAGACCCGTCAACGCTTGAGCGTCCCCCACACCACGAGCCGGTACTTGGAGCTGTACTCGGGCGTGCAGGTCGTCAGCGTGATGTACGCGTCGGGCTCGCTGTACCCGGCTCCGGGCCTGACGATGCTGCGCGGGACGGGCGCGATCACCCCGGTGTCGCGCTCGGTCGTCTCCGCAAGCGTCTGCCCGACCAGGTACACGTACCTCTTCCCCCGCACGTCCACGATCAACTCGTCCCCGACCCTGAGCCGGTTGATGTAGCGGAAGGGCTCCCCGTGCGTGTTGCGGTGCCCGGCGACCGCGAAGTTCCCCTCGGCCCCGGGCTGCGCGGTCCCCGCGTAGTGCCCGGCGTACCCCTTGTCGAGCACGGACCGCTTGTCCACGCCCCGCGCGACGGGCACGGCGACGCCGAGACGCGGAATGCGCAGGATCCCGTACGCGGACTCCCGCGGCGGCGGCTTGCCGGTGCGCGGCCCGGGGTTCCCCGCCGCCTCGCCCGAGGACCCGCCCGTCCCGCCGGACGGCCCAACGGAGGCGCCGGCGCCGGAATCCGCCTCCCCCTCCCCCTGCACCTGCCCCTCCCCCTCACCCCCACCCTCCGGCAGGGGGGCCCACCCGCGCTCCTCCAGCTCTCTGACCACCTCGTGCGCGGCGCTCAGCGCCTGCCGGTTGGTCCACCACACCTGGTGAACCACCAGCAACATCACCACCACACCTACGGTGACGGCGAGTTCCCCGACCGCCCACAACGCGCCCGCGATACCGGCCCGGCGCGAGCGCCGGCCCTGCCCCTGCACCACGACCCGCACACGATCTCGCACGGGCGGCACCTTAAGTCCTCCCCCCTCAACTGACCAGCGGCAGTACGCTGCAAACCATGCGCCCCGACACGCCTGCCGAGCACATCGCCGAAGCCGAGCGCCTCATCCGCACGGCGACCCGCTACCCCGAGGACCAGGAGCCGTTGCTCCTCCAGGCCGCGGCCCACCTCGAACTGGCCGACGAACGCGAACGGGCGAGCGCCCTCTACGACCAGCTCCTCTCCAGCGAGGCGGTCGAGGACCCATCCCTCATCAAGGCCCTCCAGGCGGCCAACCTCTGGGAGTACGGCCACGAGCCCGAGGCCCGCGCCCTCATCCAGGGCATCCGGGCGGCGGCCCCCGCGGACCCCGCCCCCTGGGAGGTCATCGCCGAAGCCCTGGAAGCCCACGACGAACTCGAAGCCTCCCACGAGTGCTTCACCGAGGCCGCCACCCTCCTGGCCCCGGACAACACCCCTCTCACCCCGGCCACGACGGCGCTCCTCACGGGCCGCCACCGCGTACGCCGCCTCCTCGGACTCCCCCACGACGACTGGGACATGGTCGCGGACACCCGCCACATCGGCCCGATCCCGCTGGACGAACTCCACGACCCCAAGCGCATCTGGGCCCTGGGCTCCGACGACCCCGCCGAACTCCGCGCCGAGATCGCCCGCCTGCGCGCAGAACTCGGCGACCGGCGCGCAGCGCTCTCCCGCCCCTTCCCGGTGGCCATCCTGCACTGGCCGGCCCGCGAACTGGCGGAGCTCCTCACCTCGTACCCCACCCTCTCGGCGGAGTACCCCTCCCACGACGCCCACCTGGCCCAGGTCGAAGCCTCCCTCCGCACCCTGGCCGCCTCGGGCACCACGAACCTGGGCATCGTCACGGCCAGCGTCCCCTCCTACGAAGCCTTCGCGGCCTCGGAGAAAACCTCCCCGTCCTCCCCGTCCCTCCTGGCGGAATACGCCACCACCCTGGCCGCCCGAGGCAAAGCCACCCCGTGGCCCCCCACCCGAACCACGGCATGCTGGTGCACGTCGGGCAGGCCTTACGGGGAGTGCCACGGGGCGTCTACTCTCTGATCAGTCGACCATTCCCCATGCGGCAGCGGTGGTCGTTCCTTCCCAACCATCGCTGGTCTGCCAGATGGCGGCGATGCTCTGGTCTTCGAGGTAGGACGCGTAGGCGCCGATGTCCTCAGAGAACAGGGCAACGAGGTGAGGGGCCTCCAGCCCCTCCTCTCGATAGAGGAAGTAGCTGTACTCCCTTAGTTGACCGACTGCTTCACGCACAGCAGAAGCAGCGTTCCCGTTCCTCATGACCTTGGCTTCGACGAGCCACTCCTGGGCAGTGACCGCCCCCGCTTCACCCAGGTGGAGAGTCAGGTCCTTGGGGTGGATCTGCAGGTTCCTCGCCTCGTAGTCCCGGCCCTTGATGTACGTGACGAACTCCTCGATCAGCAGCTCGTGCTTACGACCCTTCACTTGCTGGTGGGCCGCAATGTTCGCTACGTAGGCAGCACTGTTTCCCGGCTTGAATCCCACCGCCGGCACCACGCCGGGCTTCCGCTTCCGCTTCCTCTTCAGCTGGGCGGGAGTCTGCTCGCCCTCCCTTGCTGCACGCATCTCCGCATCGGCCTCAGCTGCTATCTGCAGAAATCCCTCGGCCACCCGCAGGTCCTGCTGGAGCTGCTCCTCTGACGGCAGCCCAGCGCTTTCGTACCGGCGAGCCACCACACTTGCCGCTTCGTACGACTCCGGGCGCTTGCTCGGACCGAACGACGGGCGGTGATTCCATTCCTCAGCCAGGGGCGTCGGCAGAGCCGCGTAGAGGTGATCCGCCTGCTGCTCAAGATGCGCGAGGAAAGCATTCTTCCCCTTGATCCTCTTGCTCAGATCCGTGACTCCCTGCTGCAGGGTCAGGGTCACGGATTTCATGTCCATGCTGAAGATGTACGCAAGGTACAAACCGGCCTTTGGATCACGGTTGATCTTCAGGTTGAATACACCGATCCACGGCGCAAAAGCTGCGCCGCCGTTCCCGCCGTACCCAGCGACCTTCCACCCCTCCAGCACACCGAGATCGATACGACTGGACACCGCACGAAGCGCCTTCTGGGCGGGAACGTCAGCTCCCGTTCCCGCGGCCTGGTCATAGGTGTGTGCGACCTCGAAAAGCAAATCCCGCATAGTCATGGCACGACGCTACGCAGAGATCAACTCCAGTCAATCCCTTCCGGTCACATCTCGCTTGCACCTGTCCTACAACTGGCCAGATTCTTCCATCTCCCCCCTCCATCAAGGCCGCTGCCCAAGTCGGTCCAATCCTCAATGAAGCAGGTCACATAGGAGGGCATCAGGCCCTGCGTGGATCAGGAGTCAGGTCGAAACAGAGCCAGCTGCTGGTGGCCGCGGGCCAGGGCCGTGGGTGGGGTGGGGCGGGTGGTGGTCAGGGTGAGGAGGGTGCGGAGGGCTGCGACTACTTCCGCCGGGGTGTCTCTGATCATCGACGGGGTGGCGCTGACCACCAGGATGCCGTGGGACTCCAGGCGGAGGCGGCGGTGGAGGGTGGCGTGCCAGGAGTCGCGGGTGTAGTGGTACTCCGCTGAGTCGATCTCCAGGGCCACGCCCTCGTCGGGCCAGTAGGCATCCGGGCTCGCCAGGAACGTGCCGTCCGGGGTGTGGAGGCGGGCGTTCCACAGGGGTGTCGGGAGGTCCGTGGCCGAGAGGGTGTCGCGGGCCTGGGCCTCGGCGACCGAGCGGACTCCGGCGAGGAGTTCCGCGGCCGCCGCGCGGATCGCGGGGCGGGTCAGGAGGCGGGCGGATCGGAGTTCGGCGTGCAGGTCCTGCGGGTGGCACCAGCCGGACTGGACGACCTGGGCGAGGATCGAGCGGATCCGGTCCGCCGGCTCGTCGGTCCGGGCCGCGAAGTCGGCCGCCGCGCGCACCGGGCGGGTGCTCGGGATGCCGGACACGGTGTTGGTGCGGGGCCAGCGGGTGGTGGGGAACGGCCGTACCTCCGGTGAGCCAGCGAGCTTGCGCGGGGCGCGGATCAGGACGTCGGCCGGGGTGTACGGGGCTTCGCGGATGCCGAGCAGGGCGAGGGCCGCACCGCCGGTGAGGGCGGCGGTGTCGCCGGAGAGCGGGTCGGAGCCTGGCTCGGCGGCGTAGAGGACGGCGGCGAGGGCGCGTTGGCGCTGGTCCGGGGGGCCGGTCTGGAGGAGGTAGACCCTGGGCAGCAGGCGCTGCCAGGGGCCGTCGGGACGGGTGCGGGAGGTGATCGTGCCGGGTGGGATGCCGGCGGTGGTGGTGAGTTGGTGGCGGGTGGCGAGGTTGAGTTGGCGGCGGGCGGTGGTGGCCTCAGAGGCCTGCCTGGGGCGGGTGGCCGACCTGGGCCGCGCCGGGTGGGTGGGGTGGGGGGCCGGCACCGACTGGGCCTGGTTCGTTGCCGGCGCCAGGCGGGTCTGGTTCGTTGCCGGCGCTGAGCGGGCCGGGTTCGTTGCCTGCGCCGGGTGGGCCGGGTGGGCGGCCTGCGCCGATCGGGCCTGGTCCGTGGCCTGCGCCGGGTGGGCCGGGTGGGTGGCCTGGGCCGGGTGGGCCTGGTGGGTGGCCTGCCTGGCGCATGTGGTGCGAGTGGTGCCTGTGGTGGGGTTCATGGGCGCGGTATGCCCTGCCCGAGGGGCGCGGACGCCCCGCTGGGCGATCTTTCGGCGCAGCCCGTGGGCGTTCTCACGGCTGTCCCGCGCCGTCCAGTGACCCTTTGCGTCGCGAGACCCGTCGTTCGGGTGGCGGACGGGCTCGGTCGCGCTGGGGTGAGGAACACGACTGGGGCGCCGGGCCTCCCCGGATCCGGCCGGTGGGCGTGCCGATCGGGCGATCCGTAGGCCTGCCGATGCGACTGCCGGGCAGTCACATCGATGGGCCTGTCGGTAGAGCTGACGGTAGAACCGCTGGCGGTCCCGCCGGTCGGACCGCCAGCGGGACTGTCTGCCCACCTGGGAATCGGGTCTGGGGATCGGGTCTGATCGGGTCTGGCGATCTGTCAGACCATCGACCTGGCGGCCGGTCAGACCGTCTGTCAGGTGTGAGGACGCGCGGGGGTGCTCCGGGAGGGGCGGGGGGGCATCTCTCGGCGGTCGCCGTCCGGTTGCATGACTCCCCGGCAGGCGGCGGGCGGCCCGGCTGCCCCGCCCGGTCCGGGAGGGGCAGGGGCCCGGGCACGGGCAGGGAAGCGACGACGCGCGACGACGCCCGGCTCCATGCCGTGGACGGGCCGGCGGGCGCGGGGCTGTCCACGAGGGGCTCCGGACTGGCGGCCGGGTTACGCCGCCCAGTTCGGGTCGCCCGGGGACAGGAAGGCGACCACGCCCGGATCCAAGCCGTGCACGGGCCGGCAGGGACGGGGCTGTCCGGGAGGGTCTCCAGGCGGACGGCCCCGTTACGCCGCCCGGTTCGGGTGGTCCGGGGACAGGAAGACGATGACGCCCGTCTCCGTGCCGGGGAGGGGGGCGACCTCGTGCCAGCCCAGGCGGCGGTACGTGGCCACCGTGTTCTTGGCCAGGCGGCTGGTCAGCAGCCAGGCGCGGCGGTCCGGGGCGTCGGTGGTGATCTCGGTGAGGAGGTCCCGGGCGGTGCCGCGGCCGCGGGCGTAGGGGCGTACCGCGAGTTCGTCTATCTCCAGCGCCCCGGTGAGGAGTTCCTTCACGCGGGCCGACCCGAGCTGCGCCGCGACCTGGGCGTACGCGCGGTTCTTCGGGAAGGTCGCCGGGGTGAGCCAGCCCGTGGCGAAGCCGTCGATGCCCGTGGCGGACTGGATGAAGGCGGTACGGAAGCCACGGCGCCGGGCGTCGGCCGGGAGGCGGGTGGCGAACTGGCGAATGGTTTCTTCGTCTTCGTTCCACGGCGGGGCGGAGAAGACGTCGGCGTAGGCGTCGACCAGTTCGTCCGCGAGGTCGAGGACGGCCTGTCCGTAGCAGATCACGATGTCCTGGCTCCTGATGTGGGATGAGGGATGAGGGGTGGGAGGGTGGGTGGGGCTGGGTGGGGCGGGTGGGGCCGGGGTGGTTTGCCCCTTTGGGTGGGAGATTGAATTTATGCCCATCGGGTTCCATCAGCAGACATCGCACGGATCCGGCGAGTGTGCGACAAATCCCCTCGGCCCGGCCCGGCGCGGTCCGTGTCGGGCGCCCGGGCGGTCGCGTTGAGCAGCACGTGGACAGACTCCTTCGGGCCGCCGGCGGCTGCGGGCTCGCGTTTCTGCTCGTGCTGGGCGTGGTGGCGGTGCTGCCGCGCGGTGTGCGGGACTCGGTGCCGGATCCGGTGATCGGCGGCGCCGTACTGGTGTTGGGCGCGATGGGGGCCCGGCGGGTGGTCAAGCGGTCGAGTTAACCTCGGGGGCGAATAGGTGTGCGCGTATTGACCGATGAACCCATGAGGTGAGGGAGTTGGACAGCATGGCACGGGTACCGAGCTCCGTGGTGGCGGCCGCCGGTCTGGTCGGGGGTTACGCCGTCGCACGGTGGACCAAGAAGCGGCCGCTCGGCGGTGTCGTCCTCGGCGCCGCGGGCGTCGTGGCCGGGCGGAAGTGGCACAAGCGCGGCGGCGCTCCGGCCGCGGCCGGGCTCGGCGCGCTGTACCTCGCCGGCTTCGCCGGTGCGCACCCGCTGGCGAAGAAGGTCGGCGCCTGGCCGGCGGTCATCGGCGCCGCGGGCGTGGTCGCCGCCGCGTCCTGGGCGGTGGCCGACCGGGGCTGAGCCCCGTGGCGACCGCCGCCGAGGGTCTGGGCAGCCCGGCCGAAGTCCCGCGGGCGCAGCGTACGGGGCCGGGCCCCGGCGTCACCCCGGCGTGGTCCCCGGACCACGTACGGAGCCCAGCCGGGGGGAGACCCGGACGGCTAGGTCAGTACGCGGCCCGGCGTCCGGTCTCGTCCGGTCGCGTCCGGCCCGCCTACCCGCCCGCCAGCCCGCCAGCCCGCCCGCCCGCCGCAGTACGCGGCTCCGTGCGGGCAACCCGTTCGAGCAAGGGGCTCCGGCATGCCTGATCGCGCACTGAGCTTCGGAGCGCGGGCGGAAGCGTACGAGCGGTTCCGCCCCGGGTACCCCCTGGAGCTGTTCGACCTCGTCCGGGAGTACGTCGGCGGTCCGGTCCCGAGTGCCCTCGAAATCGGGGCCGGGACCGGCAAGGCCACCCGGCTGTTCGCCGGACAGGGGGTCGCGGTCACCGCGACCGACCCGGACGGGGCGATGCTCGCCGAGCTGCGCAAGCACGTACGGGACGCAGGCGTCAGCACCGTACGGGCCTCCCTCGAGGACCTACGGCCAGGCCGCCGGCGGTACGGGTTGGTCTACGCGGTGGCGGCGCTGCACTGGACCGAACCGGAGGGCCGGTGGGCGCGGGTGGCCTCCCTGCTGGAACCCGCGGGCGTGTTCCTCTCGGCGGGCGGGCAGGCGCGCAGGTGCGGCCGGCCGACCCGGCCGTGACCGAAGCCGTTCGTGCGGCACGGGCTCCGTTCCCGGAGAGCGACGAGGTCCCCTCCCCGGACGGAACACGACCCGGAACTCCACCCGGAACACCCCCAGGAACCGCACCCGGGGGCGCCATGCAGTGGCCGGGGACGGAGCTCCGGCAGTCCGCCACCGCCTCCGCCCGGTTCACGGATGTTCGGCAGGCCGTGATCAACCGCCGGTTGGCGATGAGCGCCGACGAGTACACCGGCTACCTCTCCACCGTCTCGGCCTACGCCGCACTCCCGGCCGTCGAGCGGGAGCAGGTGTTCCGCCGGATCGCGCGGGTCCTGCCCGCCCGCGTCGAGATCGTCGCCGACCTGGTCGTCCACCTCGCCCGGCGCCGCTGACCGCGCCCGGGGCCCGAGGGGGCAGCGCCCGCCCTGCCCACCATGCCCGCCTGGGCCACGCCGTCACGGCCGGCCGCCGGGCACCACCCCCGCCGGGTCAGCCCACCCCGCCACCGGCGCCCCGCCGCTTCCCGCCCCCCGCCGCCGCCGCCCCCTACGCCCCGAAGGCCCGCGACACCGTGTAGATCAGGAGGCCCGCCAGGGCTCCGACCACCGTGCCGTTGATGCGGATGAACTGGAGGTCGCGGCCGATGTGGGCCTCGATCTTGCGCGAGGTGTGCTCCGCGTCCCAGCCCGCCACCGTGTCCGTGATCAGGGAGGTGATCTCCGTACGGTACGTGGTGACCACGTACACCACCGCGCCCTCGATCCAGCCCTCCACCTTGTCCTGGAGGCGGTTGTCCGTGGCCAGCCTCGCGCCCAGGGACATCAGCGAGGAACGGACCCGCAGGCGCAGCGCGCTGCGTTCGTCCTCCGCCGCCGAGATGATCATCGAGCGGACCGCCGTCCAGGTCGAGGCGATCACGTCCTGGATCTCCTCCCGCTGCAAGATCTCCGACTTCAGGCGCTCCACCCGCGCCCGCGTCTCCGTGTCCGACTGGAGGTCCGCCGCGAAGTCCGCGAGGAAGCGGTCCACCGCCCCGCGCGCCGGGTGCTCCGGCATGTCCCGCATCTCCTGGACGAAGCGGAGCAGTTCCTTGTAGACGCGGTCGCCGATCTTGCGGTCCACGAACCTCGGGGTCCAGCCCGGCGCCCCGCCCTGCACCGCCGCCTCGACCGACTCGGCGTGGGTGACCAGCCAGTCGTACGCCCGCGCGCACACCAGGTCCACGACCCGGCGGTGGCCGCCGTCCGCGACGACCTTCTCCAGCGTCTTGCCGATCCCCGGCGCGATCTCCGCCGTCTCCGCCCGCCGCGTGATCGCCTCGCCCACGACGGCCTGCACATCGGAGTCCCGCAGGACGGTCAGCGCACCGCGCAGGGCCGTGGCCAGCTCCGCCGTGACCCGGTCGGCGTGCGCGGGCTCGGCCAGCCACGCGCCGAGCCGGCCGCCGATACCGAGGGCGTGCAGCCTCGTGCGGACCACGTCGGCGGAGAGGAAGTTCTCCCCGACGAACTCCCCGAGCGAGACGCCGAGCTGGTCCTTCTTCGTCGGGATGATCGCGGTGTGCGGGATGGGCAGGCCGAGCGGCCGCCGGAAGAGCGCGGTGACGGCGAACCAGTCCGCGAGCGCGCCGACCATGCCCGCCTCGGCCCCGGCCGCCACGTACCCGGCCCAGCCGCCCGCGCCCGCGTGCTCCGCCCACTTCGCCGCCACGTAGATCAGCGCGACCAGGACCAGCAGGCCGGTGGCGGTCCGCTTCATCCGGCGGACGCCGCGGCGGCGCTCCTCGTCCGCCTCGCTGAACACGAACCCGCCACGCGCCGTGGCCGCCCCGGTCGGTGACGTCGTCGACGCAGGCGTCGAAGGAGACCCGGTCTCCGCCGTAGTCGTCGTGCTGCCCTGCTCCACGTGCTCCTGCCTTCCCCCGGGCGACGGTTTCGTCCGCAAAGCGTCCGACTCCATAGCATCCGACTCCCGGGGCGCCCGGGGAGTTCCCGGCGCGCCGTACTCGTCCCCCGGCTGTGGACGGCGGGGAACCGCGGGGGGACCGCGCGGGGACCGCCAGAACCCCTACAGGGCGCCGGCCGGCTACAGCTCCTTGCGCGGCTTCCGCTTCGCGACCGCCCGCTGATTCGGCGGCTTCACCTTCACCTCGACCCCGCCCCAGAAGGCGAGGCCCGTCACGACCACCCGCGGCGCCCCCGGCTCGACCGGGCCGGGGCTGTCGCTCTGGTCGAATCCGCCCATCACGCCGATGCCGCGCACGTCGAGCTCGATGCCGGGCGGCACGATGATCTGGATGCCGCCCATGATGGCGACACAGTTGATCACCACTTCCCGCTCCGCGAAGCTCGCCTCGCGCAGGTCGAGCTCGCCGCCGCCCCAGAACGCCACGGCGTGGAAGCGGGCGGGCACGGTCCAGTTGCCCTTGCGCTGGAAGCCCGACATGACCGCCACGGCCATCGCCGGGCCGCCCGCCACCCCTCCGCCGCCCACGATCCGGGCGGGCCAGTCTGCCTGCGACCCCGCCGGCACCGCCTTCGTCAGCCCGACCGGACCCACCGGGGCGGCCGCGATCGGGGCCGTCGCGCCGGGCGCGGGCAGATCCCGGGTCAGCGGTTCGAGCTCCGCGTACGTGCGGGACCGGTAGGCCGCGTCCAGCCGCTCCTCGAACTCGTCCATGTCGAGCCGGCCCTCGGCGACGGCGTCCCGCAGCCGGTCCACCACCCGCTCCCGGTCTGCGTCCGAAGCCCGCAGCTCCGGCAGCGACTCCTCAGACCGCGACTTCTCAGGCACCGGCTTCTCAGGCCGCTCGTCACTCATGAAGACCAGCCTATGCAGTCACCCCGGGGAGCGGTACGGCCCCGAACCCCGCTCCGGCTCAGGGTTGTCCCTGATTTATCCCCGCCCAACGACCCCCACCCGCTACCCCCGCCCCCTACCCCCGCCCCGCGTACATCCGCGCGATCACGTCCTCGATGTCCGGCTCCCGCACCGACAGGTCCAGCAGCGGATACTCCGCCGCCACCGCCGCCACCAGCGGAGCCGCCGAAGCGCGCGCCGGGAACGCCAGCCACTGCCGCGCGCCCTCCACCTTCACCACGCGCGCCCCCGCCACCTCGATCGGCGGGAGCTCCCGCTCCAGGTCCACCACCAGCGTCCGCTCGCTCGCCGCCGCGCCGTCCGCGCCCTCCGCCGTGTGCAGTCCGCCCAGCGAGCCGTCGTACACCAACCGCCCGTGGTCGATCACCATCACCCGTTCGCACAGCTGCTCGATGTCCTGGAGATCGTGCGTGGTCAGCAGCACCGTGGTGCCGAGCTCCTCGTTCAGCTGCCGCAGGAAGCCCCGTACGCTCGCCTTGCTCACCACGTCCAGCCCGATCGTCGGCTCGTCCAGGTACAGCACGTCGGGGTCGTGCAGCAGCGCCGCCGCGATGTCCCCGCGCATCCGCTGGCCCAGCGACAGCTGCCGTACGGGTACGTCGAGCAGCTCGGCGAGGTCGAGCCGGTCCACGCAGCGCTCCATGTTCTGCGCGAACCGCGCCGCCGGGATCCGGTACATCCGCCGCATCAGCGCGTACGAGTCCTTCAGCGGGAGGTCCCACCACAGCGTCGTGCGCTGCCCGAACACCACGCCGATCCGGTGCGCGAGGCGCATCCGCTCCCGGGCCGGGTCGATGCCGGCGACCCGCAGCCGGCCGCCGCTCGGGGTGAGGATGCCGGTCAGCATCTTGATGGTGGTGGACTTGCCGGCGCCGTTGGGCCCGATGTAGCCGACCATCTCGCCCCGGGCCACCTCGAAGCTGATCCCGTCAACGGCCCTGACCTGCCGCTTCTCACGGCGCACCAGGCCCACCCGGCGCCGTACGTCGAAGACCTTCTCGACCTCGTGCAGTGAAATCAGCGCTTCCGGATCCGACATGGCTAGCTCCCCGTGCTGCGGTACGAACGGACCCCCGCGCGCCAGGCCAGCGACGCGGGCAGGAACACCACGAAGGCCACCAGCGGGCTCGCGAACGCCACCCACCCCGGCAGCCCCAGCGGATCGGGCCGGCCCAGCACGTACAGCGCGGGCAGCCAGTTGACGAAGGCGAGCGGCACGATGAAGGTGACCCCGCGCAGCAGGTCCTTCGCGAAGACGGTCGGCGGGTACTGGAGCATGGTGCAGCCCCCGTAGGTGAAGCTGTTCTGCACCTCCGCGGCGTCCCCGGCGACGAACTGGAAGGCCGCCCCGGCCACCATCACCGCACCGAAGATCGCCGCCCCGGCGATGATCATCACCGGCACCATCAGCACCTTCCCGGCCGTCCAGTGCACCTGGTCCAGCTCCGAGACCGCCCACCCCAGCACCGCGAGCCCCTGCCCGATCCGCCCGAGCCGGCGCAGCGCGAAGCGGTCGGCCGCGACCTGGGCGAGCACCGGGACCGGGCGCACCAGCATGGTGTCGAGGGAGCCGTCGCGGATCCGGGTGCCGATCCGGTCGGTATTGCCGAGCAGCAGGTCGGCCAGGCCCAGGGAGGCCGAGCAGGACCCGTACAGCAGGGCGATCTCGGGCAGCGTGAAGCCGCCCAGCTCGTCCACGTGCGAGAACATGATCATGATCGCGACGAAGTCGAGGAGCGTGATGGCCGCGTTGCCGAAGACGGAGAGGAAGAAGGAGGTGCGGTACGTCATCGTCGACCGGATCCACATCGCGGCGATCAGCCCGTAGCCGCGCAGCCCTTCCCGCACCCGGCTGCGCCGCGGGACGAACAGCCCGGCGTCCGCGGCCGTTCCGACCGGCGCGACCGCCCCGGCCCCGTACTCCACCTTCGCCCCGCCCTCCGCCTTCGCCCCACCCTCCACCGCCACCCGCTCAGCCACCCTGGACCACCACCTTCCGCGTCGCCGCCGACTGCACCAGCCGCCCCAGCCCGAGCAGCGCCACCGCCCACGCGGCCTGGAAGCCCAGCGCCCCCGCCGTACCCGAGGCCCCCGCGCCCCCGCCGAGCAGCACGTCCACCGGGACCTGGAGCATCGCCGCCCAGGGCAGGGCGCGGACGAACTCCCCGAGACCGCCCGGGAACACGGTCAGCGGCAGCAGCATCCCGGAGCAGAAGATGGAGACCACGGTGGCCATCATGTTGATCCCGGCCCCGTCCATCAGCCAGAAGGCCGCCAGCCCGAGCAGGTAGCGCAGCGCGAAGCTCACCACCAGCCCGAGGAGCACGGAGACCAGGAAGAGCAGCCAGCGCAGCGGAGCGGTGGGCAGCGCCAACTGGAAGGCGAGCCCCCCGATCACCAGCGGTACTACGCCGCGGCCCAGGAGTTGAAACCCCGCCCGGCCCAGATCACCCGCGAGCCACCACGCCTGGAGATCGGCCGGACGGTACAGGTCGACGGCGATGTCACCCGTACGGACGCGTTCCTGGAACTCCTCCTGGAAGCCGCCGCCGATCAGCGCCCCCGCGGAGAGCAGCGCCTGACTGACCCACATGAACGTCAGGGCCTCGGACTGGTCGTAGCCGCCGAGCCCGGGCCGCTCGTCCCAGAGCGCGATGTACGTGTAGGCGAGGATGAAACCGAACACGGTGTTGGTGAACACCCCGGCCGCGGTGGCCGTCCAGTAGGTGGCGTACCTGCGAAATCCCCCGGCCGCGACCGCCCCGTAGAGCCCGGCTCGTCCCACTACCGGCTGGCGCACCTCGTCCCCTCCGTTTCCCAGGTCCTTGCTGCGTCGTTCCTACGTCGGCCAAAGCGCGCGAGCTTAGTGCGGAGGGGCGATCCACGCGAACGAATTACGCCCGTCCGGAGCGGAACCGGCGGCCATCGGGTAGACAGCATGAGGTACAGATGTGGATATTTCGTACGGCGCCGAGGAGTCCCGGAGATGAGCGACCCGTCACCACCGCCCGGCTGGACGCCTCGCGATCCCGACACCCCCGACACCCCCGACCGGCAGTCGGCCCCGGGCGCCGGCGCGCCCCCGCAACCCGGAGCACCACCCACGGCCAAGGAAGCGAAGAGGGATCGGAAACAGCAGGCCAAGGCCGCCAAGAAGGCCAAGCGCAAGCGCACCGGCTGGCGCCGCCTCCTCCCGACCTGGCGCATGGTCCTGGGCGCGTTCCTGCTGCTCGCCCTGCTCATCGGCGGCGCCCTCGTGGCCGGCTACCTGCTGGTCCACATCCCGCCCGCCAACGCGGCCGCCACGGCGCAGTCCAACGTCTACCTCTACACCGACGGCACCCAGCTCGCCCGCGACGGCGAGGTCAACCGCGTCAACGTACCGCTCTCCCAGATCCCCCTGACCGTCCAGGAAGCCGTACTGGCCGCCGAGGACCGCGACTTCCACTCCGAACGGGCCGTGGATCCCGCGGCGATGCTGCGCGCCGCCTGGAACACCGCGACCGGCAAGGGCACTCAGTCGGGGTCGACCATCACCCAGCAGTACGTCAAGAACTACTACCTGGGCCAGGAACAGACGATCAAGCGGAAGGTGAAGGAGTTCTTCATCGCGATCAAACTCGGTCGCGAGAAGTCGAAGAACTACATCCTTGAGGGGTACCTGAACACCAGCTACTTCGGCCGCAACGCCTACGGCATCCAGGCCGCCTCCCAGGCCTACTACGGCAAGGACGTCGGCAAGCTCACCACCGCCGAGGGCGCCTACCTCGCCACCCTCCTCAACTCCCCCAGCGCCTTCGACGTCGTCGCCCACCCCCAGGGCCGCGGCCGCGCCACCGCCCGCTGGAACTACGTGCTCGACGGCATGGTCAAGAAGGGCTGGATGACGCCCGCCGAACGCGCGGCCACCCAGTTCCCCGAGCCCGGCAAGGTCCGCCCGGCCGCCGGCCTCTCCGGACAGCGCGGCTACCTCGTCGAAGCCATCAAGGAGTACATCGTCGAGAACAAGATCCTCGACGACAAGACCCTCGCCGAGGGCGGCTACCGCATCAACACGACCATCGACAAGACCCGTCAGACCGCCATGGTCGACGCCGTCAACGACAAGATGGTCAGCAAGCTCGACCCCGCCCAGCGCAAGGCGGACCGCGTCGTACGCACCGGAGCCGTCTCCATCGACCCGGCCACCGGCAAGGTCGTCGCCCTGTACGGCGGCATCGACTACACCAAGCAGTTCGTCAACAACGCCACCCGGCACGACTACCAAGTGGCCTCCACTTTCAAGCCGTTCGTCTTCGCCTCCGCCGTGCAGCACGACTCCCGCACCCAGGACGGCCGCACGATCACCCCGTACACGATCTACAACGGCGACAACAAGCGGCGCGTCGTCGGCACCCGCATCCCCTACGCACCGGAGAACGAGGGACAGGTCAGCTACGGCAACATCACCGTCAACGCCGCCACCGACCTCTCCGTCAACGCCGTCTTCGCCCAGATGGTCGTCGACGTCGGCACCGACAAGGTCAAGCAGACCGCCATCGCCCTCGGCATCCCCGAGGACACCCCGAACTTCGACCCGGGACCGGCCATGGCACTGGGCACCATGCAGGCCAGCGTCCTGGACATGACCCAGGCGTACGCGACCCTCGCCGCACACGGCCGCCACACCCCGCACACCTTCGTCGAGAAGATCACCAAGGCGGGGGACACCGTCCCGCTCCCGCCCCGCGACCCGGCCCAGGCCGTCAGCCGCGAAGCCGCCGACACCACCACGTCCATGCTGGTCAGCGTCGTGGACAACGGCACCGGTACGGCCGCCCTGGCCGCCGGCCACCCGGCCGCCGGCAAAACGGGGACCGGCGAACTCGACCGCTCGGCCTGGTTCGCGGCGTACACCCCGAACCTGGTCACGGTCGTCTCGATGATGGGCCAGGACCCGGACACCGGCGCCCTGCAATCCCTCTACGGGGCGCTGGGCGAAGCCCGCATCGGAGGCGGCGGCTACCCGGCCCGGATCTGGGCCCAGTACACGAAGACGGCCCTGGCGGACAGCGACCCCGTGGACTTCGACCTGGAACTCATGCCCGGCGCGAACCGGCCCCCGCCGCCCCCGCCCGTCAACACGGACCCGCCCCCCTCCCAGGAGGAAACCCCGGGCGACCGCCCCTCGGGCCGGCCGGGCCGCCCGACACGGAGCCCGTCGACGGGCGGGCAGACGGACGGAGGCCGCACGGACGGCGGCCAGACCACGGGCGGCCGGACGGACGGAGGCCAGACGGACGGCGGCCAGACCACCGGCGGCCAGACCGACGGGGGCCAGAACACCGGCGGCCAGAACAACGGCGGCACGACGAACGGCGCCACGAACGGCGCCACGAACGGCACGACAACAGGCACCCAGGGCGGCGCCACCGAAGGCCTGCGACCACCGCCGGACCTACTGGAGTAACCCGGTCGGCGGCCCGGTCCCCACTCAGTGACCGGAGGTCGCCTTCAGCCCCACCACGGCGACCAGCAGCAGACAGATGAAGAAGATCCGGGCGGCGGTGACGGGCTCCCCCAGCACCGCCATACCGAGCACCGCCGCACCGGCAGCGCCGATACCGACCCACACGCCGTACGCCGTACCGATCGGCAGGGTCTTCGCGGCGTACGACAGCAGCACCATGCTCGCCACGATGCCGGCGCCCGTGAACACGCTCGGCCACAGCCGCGTGAAGCCATCGGTGAACTTCATACCGATCGACCAGCCGACTTCGAGCAGACCGGCGAGAAGAAGCAGAACCCAGGCCATGACAGGCACCTCCGGAACGAGAGCGGAACGGGGTGCGTCGTCTTGTCATGCAGCCACTGGCCACTGGCCAAGGGCGACCCGGTACGGCGCGTCTCGTCGGGGGTTCCCCACCACCGTAGCAAAACCCGACGAAAAGGGCCGGTGACGATGGTCACCGGCCCTTTTCCTCGCCCTTTTGCGGGGCCTAGAGATAGAGCCCCGTGGAGTCTTCCGACCCCAGCCGCTCGGCGGCCACGGCGTGCAGGTCCCGCTCCCGCATCAGCAGGTACGTGGCTCCGCGCACCTCCACCTCGGCCCGCTCCTCGGGGTCGTACAGCACCCGGTCGCCCGGTTCGACCGTCCGTACGTTCTGCCCGACCGCGACCACCTCGGCCCAGGCCAGCCGCTTGCCCACCGCGGCCGTCGCCGGAATCAGGATGCCGCCGCCGGAGCGGCGCTCACCCTCCGGCGAATCGGATTTCACGAGCACGCGGTCGTGCAGCATGCGGATGGGCAGCTTGTCGTGGGTGGTGGTGTTCTCGCTCACGGAGCGAACCTACCCGCCCACACCCGCCCCGCACCCCGCAGGGTCATCAGCGCTTTCGTCGCGCCGACACCACCAGCAGGCCCACGACACCGATCGCGAGCAGCGCGACCGGCACGATCCGCTCGACGCGCGGGGCGCCGTCGTCGTGGCGCAGCGCGTCACCAGCGTCGGTGACGAGGCGGTTCACCGTCGCCACCGCACGGCCGACGACGTGGTCGACGTTGCTGACCACCTTCGCCTTGGCGTCCCCGACGATCGTCTTGGGGTGGATGCGCACCCCGATCTCGTCGAGCGCCTCGGCGAGCTGCTCGCGGCGGCGGACGATGTCCGCCTCGATCTGTGCGGGGGTCCTGGCTTCCGGCACCGCGCTGCCTCCGTCGTCGTGGTCGGTCCCATGGCGGGCGTAGCCCACCATGAACAGTCAGTCAGCAGCTTAGTCTCGTGACCGTACCAATCCCCTCTTGAGGAGACTGTTGAGAATGAGCGAGCGACTTGAGCCGGGCGACATCGCCCCCGCCTTCACCCTGCCCGACGCGGACGGCAACGAGATCTCGCTCGCCGACCACAAGGGCCGCAAGGTCATCGTCTACTTCTACCCGACCGCACTGACGCCGGGCTGCACGAAGCAGGCCTGCGACTTCACGGACAACCTGGCCGCCCTGGCCACGGCCGGCTACGACGTCATCGGCGTCTCACCCGACAAGCCGGAGAAGCTCGCAAAGTTCCGCGAGCAGGAGCACCTGAAGGTCACCCTGGTCAGCGACCCCTCGAAGGAGGTCCTGACGGCTTACGGGGCGTTCGGCGAGAAGAAGCTGTACGGCAAGACCGTCACCGGGGTCATCCGCTCCACGGTGATCGTCGACGAGGAGGGAAAGGTCGAACGCGCCCTCTACAACGTCAAGGCCACGGGCCACGTAGCCAAGATCATCAAGGACCTGGGCATCTGACCCCGCCCCCTCCTCCCGAAACGGCCCGCACCCACCCGGTGCGGGCCGCTCTACATGTCGGACGAATCAGGCCGTAACTGTCCGACTATCGGTCCGTTACTCCGTACGAGGGTCGCACGCGCGGCCGGGAAATGGAGGGGCGATGCCGATCAGCCCGTACACGAGGGAACGCCTCACGGAGGCAGCGGAGGCGTCTCGAACGTTGTCCGAGGCGCTGGGGAAGCTGGGGGTGGATCCGAAGAGTGCGTCGCGGAGGTACCTGCTCGACCGCATGCGGAAGTTGGGCGTGGACGTCTCACACTTCGAGCGCGAGGGGGTGAAGTGGACGAGGGAGATCCTGACCGAAGTCGTCGCATCCTCGACGACGATGTGCGAAGTGCTACGCCGACTCGGCCTCGATGTTGTCGGCGGCCACCACACTCACATCAGCCGCAAGGTCAAGAGGTTCGGGATAGACACCTCTCACTTCGCACCCCCGCCGAGCACGATAGGCACGCGAGACATCCGTCGCCGTCGTTCCGCCGAGGAAATCCTGCGCGACGACCGGTCTCCGATCGCCACTCGGGTCGACCCCACCAGGCTCAGGCGCGCACTCCTGGAGACCGGCCGGGACGAGCGCTGCGCTCTGTGCGGGATAGAGGCGGTCTGGCAGGGTGAGCCGCTACCCCTGGAGGTCGACCACATCGACGGGGACTGGCGCAACAACCAAGCGACCAACCTGCGACTCCTGTGCCCCAACTGCCACTCCACAACGGACACGTACCGTGGGCGCGGCAAGGGACGGCGATGAGCAGCGGTAATCGTGCGACGTACGTGCGGCGCGGGAAACCGGACGAAAGCGCCCTGCGTGAAGCCGTCGCACGATCACACTCTCTAGCGGAGACCTTGCGCCGCCTGGGCAGGCCCGCGTCAGGCAGTCAGCATGCCGCGCTCAAGCGATGGATCGAGGAAGTCTGCCTCTCAACCGCCCATTTCACGGGGCAGGCACATCAGCGCGGCAAGAGGGGAACCACCGCACGGCCCGCCACCGAAGTCCTCGTTCGGCACGAGGGAGAGCGGCGGACCACGACCAAGACTCTGCGCCGCGCATTGCACGAGATCGGCGTCCCTGACGTGTGCGCCGGCTGCGGGACGGCTCCGGAGTGGCTGGGCCTTCCCATGACGCTGGAGATCGACCACATCAATGGCGATTGGAGCGACGACCGCCGCGAGAACCTGCGGCTGCTGTGCCCCAACTGCCATGCAATTACGACCACCTGGTGTCGAGGAGGTCGCAGCAAGCCCCTTCGTTGATCTTGTTCGACTGGTCGCAGCCGCCTGCCGCTATCATGGCAAGCGGCTAGCGGCGGTGGCGCAACGGCGACGCAGCAGACTTAGGATCTGTGGCCCGTGAAACGGCTTGAGGGTTCGAATCCCTTCCGCCGCACCATAACGGCCTGTGAATCGAAGGATTGATTCACAGGCCGTTCGCATGAGTGGTGTCAGCCCAACAGTTCGCGGACCACCGGGACAAGGGCGCGGAAGGCCTGGCCTCGGTGGGAGATGGCGTTCTTTTCCGCCGGCGTGAGTTCCGCGCAGGTGCGGGACTCGTTCAGGGGCTGGAGGATCGGGTCGTAGCCGAAGCCGCCCGTGCCCGCCGGGGTGTGGCGCAGGGTGCCCAGGAGACGGCCTTCGACCACGCGTTCCGTGCCGTCCGGGAGGGCTAGGGCGGCCGCGCAGAAGAAGTGGGCGCCGCGGTGGGCGTCGTCGATGTCGCCGAGTTGGGACAACAGGAGCGCCAGGTTCGCGGCGTCGTCGCCGTGGGAGCCGGCCCAGCGGGCCGAGAAGATGCCCGGGGCGCCGTTCAGGACGTCCACGCAGAGGCCCGAGTCGTCGGCGACCGCCGGCAGGCCCGTCGCCCGGGCCAGGGCGTGCGCCTTGAGGAGGGCGTTCTCGGCGAAGGTGACCCCGGTCTCCTTGACATCCGGGATCTCCGGGTACGCGTCCGCGCCGACCAGCTCGTGCGGCAGGCCGGCGGCGGACAGGATGGCATGGAGCTCCGTCACCTTGCCCGCGTTGCGCGTGGCGAGGATCAGGCGGCTGGGCGAGCTGGGCGGGGGCGTCGTCATAGCGCCATTATCGCGGGCCGCCGGCGTCCCCCGGCCGGGCTCAGCCCGGGGTGCAGACCTTCGAGATCTCCTTCGCCGCGTCCGCGACCGGGGCGACGTCGGGGGTCGTGGTGCCGCTCTCGATGGAGGTGCGGACGTTCTGGACGGCCGTGTCCATCGAGGAGATGGCCTTGCTCAGGTCGGCGTTGTCCGTCTGGTCGCCGACCTTCTTGAGGTTGGTCTCGATCGAGTTGAGCGCGTTCTGGGCGTCCTGCGGGCTGTTGCCGGCCTGCGAGACCGCCTGCTGGAGGTCGTTGGCGCCGTCCGTGATCGCGACCGCAGTGCTCGCGCAGTCCATCGCGGTCGAGATCGCGTCGCAGGAGGTGATCGCGGGTATGGCGAGCGCTGCCGTCAGGGCGACGGCTGCCAGGCGGTACTTCGGCTTCACTTCGGCCCCCAGGAGGATGGTGCGGATGTAAAAAACATGCGGGTACGCAGGTACGTGGACGGGCGCACGGCTTCGACGCCGTGCACCCGTATGCCAAGAGACGCGCGGACGGGCCGCGCGGTTGCCATCAGCGTCAGAGCGTGAGTTCCAGGGCGCTCAGCTGGAGGGCTTCCAGGTCGGCGCAGCCGCCGGCGGCCAGGTCGAGGAGGGCGTTGAGTTCCTTGCGGTCGAAGGGCTCGCCCTCGGCCGTGCCCTGGACCTCGACGAAGCGG
Source organism: Streptomyces sp. NPDC099050 (assembly GCF_044759865.1). NCBI lineage: Bacteria > Bacillati > Actinomycetota > Actinomycetes > Kitasatosporales > Streptomycetaceae > Streptomyces > Streptomyces sp. NPDC099050. The sequence continues at coordinate 101,341 of NZ_JBIWAE010000015.1, forward strand.
CCGTCGCCGGTGCAGACCACGTTCATGTCGGTCTCGGCGCGCACGTCCTCCTCGTAGCAGAGGTCGAGGAGCGGGACGCCGTCGACGATGCCGACGCTGACGGCGGCGACGGTGCCGGTCAGGGGCTTGCGGCCGGCCTTGATGAGCTTCTTGCCCTGGCCCCAGGCGATGGCGTCGGCCAGGGCCACGTAGGCGCCGGTGATGGCCGCGGTACGGGTGCCGCCGTCGGCCTGGAGGACGTCGCAGTCCAGGACGATGGTGTTCTCGCCGAGGGCCTTGTAGTCGATGACGGCGCGCAGCGAGCGGCCGATCAGGCGGGAGATCTCGTGGGTGCGGCCGCCGATCTTGCCGCGTACGGATTCGCGGTCGCCGCGGGTGTTCGTGGCGCGGGGCAGCATCGAGTACTCGGAGGTGACCCAGCCTTCGCCGCTGCCCTTGCGCCAGCGCGGGACGCCTTCGCTGAAGGAGGCGGTGCAGAAGACCTTGGTGTCCCCGAAGGAGACGAGGACGGAGCCCTCTGCGTGCTTGCTCCATCCGCGTTCGATGGTGACCGGGCGGAGCTGTTCGGGCGTACGGCCGTCGATGCGAGACATGGCACCGAGCCTAGTCGGTGCGGGCCCCGGCCCGTGTCGCTGCGAGAAGACCCCGTCCGGGTGCGTCCGGTCGGGGTCCTGTCGTACGTACGGGTGCGTGTGCGCGTGCGCGTACGTGTGCGCGTACGTGTGCGCGTACGTGTACGCGCGTGAGCCGGTGGGCTCAGCTCACATCATGTCTTCGATGTCGGCGGCGATCGGGTCGGCGTCGGTGCCGATGACGACCTGGATCGCGGTGCCCATCTTGACGACGCCGTGGGCGCCGGCGGCCTTCAGTGCGGCCTCGTCGACCTTGCTCGGGTCGATGACCTCGGTGCGCAGGCGGGTGATGCAGCCCTCGACCTCTTCGATGTTCTCGATGCCGCCGAGCCCGGCGACGATCTTCTCAGCCTTGGTGGCCATGTGTTTCTCCCTGAGTTCTACGAAGAACGAGTCCGACTGACATCCGGCGCCCGGCGTGTGCACGCCTGCCGCCCGACCGACCGACCAACCAGGGCGGTCCGCTTCGTCACGGTAGCCCACGATTGGCCCAGCTTCGCGGGCACATGCCCGGTATCTGCCGAATGATGATGATCAGCACCAACCTGCCCTCAAGGCGGGTGAAATGCGACCGCAACACAAGTGGTCTACACCAGTGTGCCGCAAGTGTCGCGACTGCCAAAAACGGGCCGGTCAGGGAGGACGCGGATGAGCGCGAGCAGCGCCGCAGCAGTGCCACAGCAGAAGTGGTGGAACGGCTTGTTCCAAGGGCTGCAGAAGATGGGCCGGAGCCTCCAGCTGCCGATCGCCGTGCTGCCGGCGGCAGGCATCCTGAACCGGCTGGGCCAGGACGACGTGTTCGGCAAGGACGGCCTGGGCTGGACGAACTTCGCCAAGGTCGTGGCCTCCGCGGGCGGCGCCCTGCTCGACGCCGACCTCGGCCTGCCGCTGCTCTTCTGCATCGGCGTCGCGATCGGACTGGCCAAGAAGGCCGACGGCTCGACCGCCCTCGCGGCGGCGGTCGGCTTCCTCGTCTACCGGGGAGTGCTGCACGCCTTCCCCAAGAGCTGCCCGACGGGGAGCAAGGACATCGGGGGCGCCTGCCTGGGAGAGGGCGACGCCTTCGCCTCGTACACGTACCAGAATCCGGGGGTGTTCGGCGGCATCATCATGGGCCTGCTGGCCGCCTGGTTCTGGCAGCGCTACCACCGCGTGAAGCTGGTCGACTGGCTCGGCTTCTTCAACGGCCGCCGTCTGGTCCCGATCATCATGACCTTCGTCGCGATCGCCTTCGCCGTGCTCTGCCTGTGGATCTGGCCGCCGATCGGCAGCGCGCTGGAGAGCTTCTCGGACTGGCTGGTGGGCCTCGGCTCGGTGGGCGCCGGCATCTTCGGCCTCGCGAACCGCGCGCTGCTGGTGATCGGCCTGCACCAGTTCCTGAACGTGCCGGTGTGGTTCCAGTTCGGCAGCTACACCAAGCCGGACGGGCAGACCGTGCACGGCGACATCCCGATGTTCCTCGCGGGGGACCCCAACGCCGGGCAGTTCCTCACCGGATTCTTCCCCATCATGATGTTCGCCCTTCCCGCGGCGGCGCTGGCGATGACCCACTGCGCGAAGCCGGCCCGGCGCAAGGAGGTCGGCGGGCTGATGCTGTCGGTCGGCCTGACGTCCTTCGTCACCGGCATCACGGAGCCGCTGGAGTACTCGTTCCTCTTCCTGGCGCCGGCCCTGTACGCGGTCCACGCCGTGCTCACGGGCGTGTCGATGGCGGTGACCTGGGCGTTCGGGGTCAAGGACGGCTTCAGCTTCTCGGCGGGCCTGATCGACTACCTCATCAACTGGAGCCTGGCGACGAAGCCCTGGCTGATCATTCCGATCGGCCTCTGCTTCGCGGTCGTCTACTACGGCATCTTCCGCTTCGCGATCACCAAGTGGGACATCAAGACCCCCGGCCGGGAGTCCGACGAGGAGATCGAGGCGATGCAGAGGGAGAACACGAAGGCGTAGGCCCGCAGGGACTGCCGGCCCGTGCGCGCCACGGGGCGGAGGGGGTCCCAAGCGCCCCCGCCCCCCCTGCGAAGGCCCCGCCTGGGCCCGCACGAAGCCCCCTCTCCGGGGTGGCCGAACGCCCTCCCGCGCGAGGCCGTAAGTCCTGCCCAGAACAGACATATGCGAGACGAAGGCCTCCGGACCCACAGGGTCCGGAGGCCTTCGTCGCGTATGTCCCGGTGTGTCTTCCACCACGGAATTGGTGGGTTCCTTACGCGGACCTCACCGTGCTACAACTGGTCTACACCACTGAGTGGTGTAGACCACGTAGGCCTTTCGGCCCGGGGTCCTCCCCTTTCCTGAGACGCCGCCATCCCCCTTTGCCATGTCCCCAGGCAGCGTCTTGTCCACTGGAGGAAGTTGATGAGTACGGCCACCGCCGCTCCCGCCAAGAAGCGGGGCTCCGGCCTGATCCAGGGTCTGCAGAAGGTCGGCCGCAGCCTTCAGCTGCCGATCGCCGTCCTGCCGGCCGCAGGCATCCTGCTGCGCCTCGGCCAGCCCGACGTCTTCGGCAAGGACGGCCTCGGCTGGGGCAAGGTCGCCACGGTGTTCGCCACCGCCGGTGACGCCGTCTTCGCCAACCTGCCGCTGCTCTTCTGCATCGGTGTCGCCATCGGCTTCGCCAAGAAGGCGGACGGCTCCACCGCCCTCGCGGCCCTGGTCGGCTTCCTGGTCTACAAGAACGTCCTCACCGCCTTCCCGGTGACCGAGGCCGTCATCAACACCACCGAGAACAAGGGTGTGGACGTCGCCGCGACGTACAACAACCCCGGTGTCCTCGGCGGCATCATCATGGGTCTGCTCGCCGCGATCCTGTGGCAGCGCTTCCACCGCACCAAGCTGGTGGACTGGCTCGGCTTCTTCAACGGCCGCCGCCTGGTCCCGATCATCATGGCCTTCGTCGGCGTCCTCGTCGGTGTCTTCTTCGGCCTGGCCTGGGAGCCGATCGGTGAGCTCATCACCAACTTCGGCGAGTGGATGACCGGCCTCGGCTCCATCGGTGCGGGCATCTTCGGCCTCATCAACCGCGCGCTGATCCCGATCGGCATGCACCAGTTCGTCAACACCGTCGCCTGGTTCCAGATCGGTGACTTCACCGACGCCGCCGGCGCCGTCGTCCACGGTGACCTGAACCGCTTCTGGGCCGGTGACCCGAGCGCCGGCCAGTTCATGACCGGCTTCTTCCCGATCATGATGTTCGGTCTCCCGGCCGCCGCCCTGGCCATCGCCCACAGCGCCCGTCCGGAGCGCCGCAAGGCGGTCACCGGCATGATGGTCTCGCTCGCCCTCACCTCGTTCGTCACGGGTGTCACCGAGCCGATCGAGTTCTCCTTCATGTTCATCGCGCCGGTCCTGTACGCCATCCACGCGGTCCTGACCGCCGTGTCCATGGCCGTCACCTGGGCGCTCGGGGTCCACGCGGGCTTCACCTTCTCCGCCGGCCTGATCGACCTGGGCCTCGGCTGGAACAAGGCCACGTCCCCCTGGCTGATCCTGCCGATCGGCCTGGTCTTCGCAGCGATCTACTACTTCGGTTTCCGCTTCGCGATCACCAAGTTCAACCTTCCGACGCCGGGCCGCGAGTCCGACGAGGAGATCGCCGAGATGGAGAAGGCCGAGGCCAAGTAGGTCTCCCGCCCCACACCACGGATAAGCCCCCGCTCTCCCGGAAGGGAGGGCGGGGGCTTTCGCGCATCCGTCCGCAGGACCTAGGGTCAGACCTCGTACACCGCGCCCGTGTACGCCAGCTCCACCGGGCCGTCGTAGACCGCGCGGGCGTCCGCCAGGTTGCGTTCGGCGTCCGTCCACGGCGGGATGTGGGTCAGGACGAGCCGGCCGGCGCGGCCGGCGCGGGCGAACTCCCCGGCCTCGCGCCCGTTGAGGTGGAGGTCCGGGATGTCCTCCTTGCCGTGCGTGAAGGAGGCCTCGCACAGGAAGAGGTCGGTGTCCTCGGTGAGCAGGCCCAGCTCGGGGCAGACCCCGGTGTCGCCGGAGTACGTCAGGGAGCGGCCGCCGTGCTCGACGCGGATCCCGTAGGACTCGACCGGGTGGCAGACCTTCTCGGTGCGGACCTGGAACGGGCCGATCTCGAAGGTGCCGGACTTCAGGGTCCGGAAGTCGAAGACCTCGCTCATGGAACGCTCGTCGGGGACGTCCTCGTAGGCGGTGGACAGCCGCTTCTCGGTGCCCTCGGGGCCGTAGACGGGGATGGTGCCGCAGCGGCCGCCCTCGTGGCGGTAGAAGCGGGCGACGAAGTACGCGCACATGTCGATGCAGTGATCGGCGTGCAGGTGGCTGAGGAAGATCGCGTCGAGGTCGTAGAGCCCGATGTGGCGCTGGAGCTCGCCGAGGGAGCCGTTGCCCATGTCGAGGAGCAGCCGGAAGCCGTCGGCCTCGACGAGGTAGCTCGAACAGGCCGATTCCGCGGACGGGAACGACCCCGAACAGCCGACGACGGTGAGCTTCATGGAGCGTGAACCTCCGTGGACGGTCCGTGGACGGAATGCGGGCCGTGCGTGGGTCGAGCGTAAGGCGCGAAACGTCCGGTCGCTCCTCCGCGGCGGGCCGTTGTGGGGCGAATCACCTGAGCTGTCACCCGGGGGAGCGACGGGGTGGACCCGGGTTGCCGTGCGGGCGCCGTGTGGCCGGGGCGCGGGGGCGTGCGCCGTGCCGCTGCCGTGCCGGGGGCGGCGGGCAGGACTACGGTCGGAGTATGGACACGTCCTGGTGGCCGGCGGTCGCCGCCGTGGTGGTCGTGATCCTGCTGGTGCTCCTCCCCCGGCGGGCGCGACCGCTGCGGCGGGCCGCGGATCCGCCGCACGGACCGGGACCGCTGCCGCGGCCGGAGGCCGGTGAGCTGTGGTCCCTGGAGGACGGGCGGCGCGTCCTCGTGCTGGGCGTACGGGGCCACCGGGCGCGGATCGCGCGGATCACCGGGAAGTACGACGACCGGCGCGCCGGGGTGATCTCGCTGCCGCCGGGGGTGGTGGGGGCGCGGGGCGCGTTCCTGGAGGCGGACCGGGCGGTGGAGGTGTCGGTGTGGGAGTTCGCGAGGGCGCGGCCGCTGGGGACGCTGGATCCGGCGGTGTGGGACGAGGTGAAGGGGCTCGGGGGTCCGGAGCGCGGGGGGCCCGGGTGGCCCGGGTCGTCCGGCTGAAGCGGATCTCCTTTTTGACGCGCCGCTCGCGCGGTGCGGCCCGGGCGGGCCGCACCGGCTTCGCGCCGCTGCGCCGGACTCCGTCCGGCGGTGGCCGCTCGGGGCTGCCGCCACCGCCGTCCCGGCGAGGGGCCCGGTGGGCGGGGCGGCGGGGTCGGCCCTGCGGGGCGAGGTCCCCGCTGCGCCCCTTGCCGCTGCGCGGGGCGGAGCTCCCCTACCCGCCCTTCCCCCGTTCCCCGGGCTCTGCCCGGAGCCCGGTCCTCAAACGCCGGACGGGCTGGGAAGGGGTACCGGGCTGCGCCCGGACCCCCTGGGGCTCCGCCCCAGACCCCGGTCCTCAAACGCCGGACGGCTGAAAGGCACTGGGAACCGCGCAGCGGCGCCTCGGGCCGGCCGCCGCCGGGGGGGCTATGCCCAGAGTTGGCCCTGCAGGACTTCGATGGCTTCTTCCGTGGTGGCCGCCGTGTAGACGCCCGTCGACAGGTACTTCCAGCCGCCGTCGGCGACGACGAAGACGATGTCGGCGGACTCGCCCGCCGCCACCGCCTTGCGGCCGACGCCGATCGCCGCGTGCAGGGCCGCGCCCGTGGAGACGCCCGCGAAGATGCCCTCCTGCTGGAGGAGCTCGCGGGTGCGGGTGACCGCGTCCGCCGAGCCCACCGAGAAGCGGGTCGTCAGGACCGAGGCGTCGTACAGCTCGGGGACGAAGCCCTCGTCGAGGTTGCGCAGGCCGTAGACGAGGTCGTCGTAGCGCGGTTCGGCCGCGACGATCTTGATGCCCGGGACGTGTTCGCGCAGGTAGCGGCCCACGCCCATGAGCGTTCCCGTGGTGCCCAGGCCCGCCACGAAGTGGGTGATCGAGGGGAGGTCCGTGAGGATCTCCGGGCCGGTCGTGGCGTAGTGGGCACCCGCGTTGTCCGGGTTGCCGTACTGGTAGAGCATCACCCAGGAGGGGTTCTGCGCCGCCAGTTCCTTCGCGACGCGGACGGCCGTGTTCGAGCCGCCCGCCGCCGGCGACGGGATGATCTCGGCTCCCCACATGGCCAGCAGGTCGCGCCGCTCCTGAGAGGTGTTCTCGGGCATGACGCACACGATCTTGTAGCCCTTGAGCTTCGCGGCCATCGCGAGGGAGATGCCCGTGTTGCCCGAGGTGGGCTCCAGGATCGTGCAGCCGGGGTACAGCCGGCCGTCCTTCTCGGCCTGCTCGACCATGTGGAGCGCGGGGCGGTCCTTGATCGAGCCGGTCGGGTTGCGGTCCTCCAGCTTCGCCCAGATGCGGACGTCGTCCGAGGGCGAGAGCCGGGGCAGGCGTACGAGCGGCGTGTTGCCGACCGCGGCCAGGGGGGAGTCGTAGCGCATTACTTCGATCCGCCGGCTACGGCCGGGAGGATGGTGACGTTGTCGCCGTCCTTGAGGGCGGTGGAGATGCCGTCGAGGAAGCGGACGTCCTCGTCGTTGAGGTAGACGTTGACGAAGCGGCGCAGCTCGCCGCCCTTGGCCTCGTCGATGATGCGCTCCTGGATGCCCTTGTGGCGGGTCTCCAGGTCGGAGAACAACTCGGAGAGCGTCGCACCGGCGCCCGTGACGGCCTTCTCGCCGTTGGTGTAGGTGCGGAGGATGGTGGGGATGCGGACCTCGATGGCCATGGCAGGCTCCAGTCAGGATGGTGAGGGAAGGCGGGCGAAGCGGAGCGGGCGTGAGCGCGCGCGGCCCCGCTAGGGGGCCGCCGGGGGCTCAGGCGGCTGTACAGATGGCGCTGGCGAGGCGGCACAGGTCGACGTGCAGCCGCGCCACAAGCAGCAGCCTGCCGGGCGTCTCGATGCTCACGTCGTGGGAAACCATGCGGTCATGTTAACGATTCCCGGTCCCTGGTTTGGAGTGTGATCCCGCATGGTGGACGGATCTCGCTCACATACTGAGAAGTAGCCCTGCGCCGGTGCCTCAGTAGGCCGCTACGACCTGCACTTCTTCCTCCGTGATCACGCCTTCGACGATCCGGTACGACCGGAACTGGAACTCCCCGAGGCCGTCCTTGTCGGCCGTGGAGACCAGGACGTAGTGCGCTCCGGGCTCGTTCGCGTACGTGACGTCCGTGCGCGAGGGGTAGGCCTCGGTGGCGGTGTGCGAGTGGTAGACGACGACGGGGTCCTCGTCCCGGTCGTCCAGCTCGCGGTAGAGCTTCAGCAGGTCCTTGGAGTCGAACTCGTAGAACGTGGGCGACCGGGCCGCGTTCAGCATCGGCACGAACCGCTCCGGGCGGTCCGTGCCCGCCGGGCCGGCCACCACGCCGCAGGCCTCGTCGGGGTGGTCCTGACGGGCGTGCGCGACGATCTGGTCGTACAGGTCCTGGGTGATGGTCAGCATGAGCGACAGGATAAGCAGACGGGCCCTCCCGTACCGAGGACTGGTACGGGAGGGCCCGAATGGTGGACGCGATCCCTCGCGGACAAGGGATCGCGTCCGAATGCCGCGCGGTTCCCGGCCGTGACAGGCGGCCGGGACCCACGGTTCGAGGAGGCCTTACGAGGCCTTACGAGGCCTTGGTGAAGGCCGCGCCGCGCGGGTCGCGGGACTTCATCACCAGGTAGGAGACGCCGAGCAGCAGGCCCCACAGCGGGGCGCAGTAGAGCGAGACCCGGGCGTCCTTGTCGACGCCCATCATCACGATGACCACGCCGATGAAGGCCAGGGCGAAATAGCTCGTGAACGGGGCGCCGGGGGCGCGGAACGGGGACTTGGGGAGGTCGCCGCGGTCGGATGCGGCGCGGTAGCGGAGCTGGCAGACCAGGATCATGATCCAGGCCCACATGCCGGAGATGGTGGCGAAGGAGACGACGTAGTCGAAGGCCTTGCCCGGGGCGACGTAGTTGATCCAGACGCCCACCAGCATCAGCGCGGCGGAGAAGGTGGTGCCGATCAGCGGGGTGCCGCTCTTGGTGAGCTTGGTGAAGAACTTCGGGCCCTGGCCGTTGAGGGCGAGGTCGCGCAGCATGCGGCCGGTGGAGTACATGCCCGAGTTGCAGGAGGAAAGGGCCGCGGTCAGGACGACGAAGTTGACGATCGCGGCGCCGACGCCGAGGCCCATCTTCTCGAAGGCCGCCACGAAGGGGCTGACGCCGGGCTGGAACTCGTGCCACGGGACGACCGACAGGATCATGATGAGCGCGCCGACGTAGAAGACGGCGATGCGCCACGGCACGGTGTTGATGGCCTTGGGCAGGGTCTTCTCGGGGTCCTTGGACTCGCCGGCGGTGACGCCGACCAGCTCGACGGCGAGGAAGGCGAACATCACGATCTGCAGGGTCATCAGCGTGCCGCCGAGGCCCTTGGGGAAGAAGCCGCCGTCGTTCCACAGGTTGGAGACGGTGGCGGTGTCGGCCGCGTCGGAGAAGCCGATGGTGAGGATGCCGGCGCAAATCAGGATCATGCCGACGATGGCGGTGACCTTGACCATGGAGAACCAGAACTCCAGCTCGCCGAAGAGCTTCACGGAGATCAGGTTGGCGCCGTAGAGGATGACGGTGAAGATCAGCGCGTAGGCCCATTGCGGGAAGCTGTCATGGGTCCAGTACGACATGTACTGCGCCGCGGCGGTGACTTCGGTGATGCCGGTGACCACCCAGAAGAGCCAGTAGGTCCAGCCGGTCACGTACCCCCAGAAGGGGCCGAGGAACTCCCGGGCGTAGTCCGAGAAGGAGCCGGACACCGGGCGGTACATGAGCAGTTCGCCCAGGGCCCGCATGATGAAGAAGATGACCAGGCCCGCGATGGCGTAGGCCAGGATCAGGCTGGGGCCGGCCTTGGAGATGGCCTTGCCGGCGCCCAGGAAGAGGCCGGTGCCGATGGCGCCGCCGATCGCGATCATCTGGATCTGGCGGGCGCCGAGGGCGCGGTGGTAGCCGTCGCCCCCGCCTGTGTCGTGCTGCTGCTCGTCGACCTGTACGGAGGTCATGTCTTGGTGCGCCTTTCTCCACGCCGATCCGCGCCATGACTGGCAGCGGATCGGGTCCTCGATCCCCCCGGATACGGATGGAGTTGCACGCCGGCGGTCAGCCGGTTCAAGCAGGCCGGGGGGCATGGGTGGCGCCCCGTCGGCGGTCGTGAAGATCTATCACGTGCTTATGGGTGCGAGAGGGGAGAAAGTGTGACGCAGGGCATAAAAAAATCAGGACAGAGGTCCTGAAATGGATCAGATCACCACATCGTGGTGATCTGATCGTTATCCGGATTTGAGCGTCCGCTGAGCGAACGGCGGAGGGCGCTTGAGGATCTTCAGAGGGTTCCGGCGAGCGTCTCGATGAGGGTCTCCTGGAGACCGCCGAGCCAGAGGTACGCCATCACCATCGGCTTGCGCGGATCGTCGTCCGGGAGCCGGAACAGCACCGCGCTCTCGTCGTCCTCCGTGATGTCGAGGCGGGCCGCGATGGTGAGCCGCAGGTCGTTCAGGGCGCCCAGCCAGCGCAGCCGCAGCTCCCCGTCGACCTCCAGGACGGCCGCGCCGTCGCCTGCGGGGCTCAGCCCGTCCAGGCTCCGTACGACGGCCAGCGCGTCCTCCCGCTTGCGGGTGCGCAGGTCGTTCTCGGTGAAGCGGCGGAACTCGGCCGAGTGGGCCCGCAGCTCCTCCGCGTCGGCGTTCGCCGGGGTCTCCGGGCCGCCGTAGGCGTCGGGGAAGAGCCGGGCCAGGGCCGGGTCGGAGGGGGGCTCGGTGGGGCCGTCGGAGGCGGCGAAGAGCGCGGCCAGCGGGTCGGCGTCCGGCTCGGGCTCCGGCTCGCCGGGGCCGATGAGCTCCAGCAGCTGCACGGCCAGGGAGCGCAGGATCGAGATCTCGATCTCGTCCAGCGCGATGGCGGCCCCGCCGGCCTTCAGGGGCTCGAACACGCCGCCCATCAGTTGCGGTCCTGGGACATGGTCGCCCAGAGGCCGTAGCCGTGCATGGCCTGCACGTCCCGTTCCATCTCCTCACGGCTGCCGCTGGAGACGACCGCCCGACCCTTGTGGTGGACGTCCATCATCAGCTTGTTCGCCTTGTCCTTGGAGTAGCCGAAGTAGGCCTGGAACACGTACGTCACGTAGCTCATGAGGTTGACCGGGTCGTTGTGCACCAGGGTCACCCACGGGACGTCGGGTTCGGGGACCGCGAAGGTCTCTTCGGCCGATTCGGTGCGTTCGATCTCAATGGGAGCAACACTCACTTGTCCCATGCTGCCACTGACAAGGGCCCGTCGCACAAACGGGCCCCTACATCTCGTCACTCTGACGAGATGTGCGCTAGCATCCGTCACATGAACCCTGCGGACCTGGGCCTGCCGGTGGACGTGCCGTCGACAGCGCTCTTCACGGACCATTACGAGCTCACGATGCTGCAGGCCGCGCTGGCCAGCGGCACGGCCGACCGCCGCTCGGTCTTCGAGGTGTTCACCCGCCGGCTCCCCGAGGGGCGCCGCTACGGAGTGATCGCGGGGACCGGCCGGGTGCTCGACGCGGTGGAGAACTTCCGCTTCGACGGCGCCGTACTGGAGTTCCTGCGCGAGCGCGGCGTCGTCGACGCCCGCACCCTCGACTGGCTCGCCTCGTACCGCTTCTCCGGCGACATCTGGGGCTACCCGGAGGGCGAGGTCTACTTCCCCGGCTCCCCGGTCCTGCGCGTCGAGGGCAGCTTCGCCGAGTGCGTGCTGCTGGAGACCGTGATCCTGTCGATCCTCAACCACGACTCCGCGATCGCCGCGGCCGCTTCCCGGATGTCCTCGGCCGCCGGCGGCCGGCCGCTGATCGAGATGGGCGCCCGGCGCACGCACGAACTGGCGGCCGTCGCCTCGGCGCGCGCCGCGTACGTCGGCGGTTTCACCTCGACCTCGGACCTGGCGGCCGGATTCCGCTACGGGATCCCGACGGTCGGCACCAGCGCGCACGCCTTCACCCTGCTGCACGACAGCGAGCGGGACGCCTTCACCGCCCAGGTCGCCTCGCTGGGCGGCTCCACCACGCTGCTGGTGGACACCTACGACGTGGCGGAGGCGGTCCGCACGGCCGTGGAGGTCGCCGGAACGGGCCTGGGCGCCGTCCGCATCGACTCCGGGGACCTGCTGCTGGTCGCGCACCGGGTGCGGCAGCAGCTCGACGAGCTGGGGGCCACGGAGACGAGGATCGTGGTGACCTCGGACCTGGACGAGTACGCGATCGCCTCGCTGGCGGCCGCTCCGGTGGACGCGTACGGGGTCGGCACGCAGCTGGTGACGGGCAGCGGGCACCCGACGTGCTCGATGGTCTACAAGCTGGTGGCGCGGGCGGCCTCGGCCGACCCGAAGGCGCCGCTGGTGCCGGTGGCGAAGAAGTCCTCGGGCGGCAAGACCTCCGTCGGGGGGCGCAAGTGGGCGGCCCGCCGGACCGACGCCGAGGGGATCGCGGAGGCGGAGGTCCTCGGGACCGGGCCGGTGCCGGCCGCGCTGGCCGACAGGCAACTGCTCGTGGAGCTGGTCAAGGGCGGCGAGGTCGTCGCCCGCGAGTCCCTGGAGACGGTCCGGGACCGCCACCGCGAGGTCCTGGCGGGCCTGCCGCTCTCGGCAACGCAGCTGTCGCGGGGCGAGGCCGTGATCCCGACGGAGTACGCGTAACCCCGGGCGGGGTGGGGGAAGAGCCCCCGCAGGGTCCCCCGCCCACCACACACCAAGCCGAAGGGCAACGGACATGCACCGCGCACTGATCGTCGTCGACGTACAGAACGACTTCTGCGAGGGTGGCAGCCTCGCGGTCACCGGCGGGGCCGACATCGCCGCCGCCATCACCGAGCTCGTCGGCCAGGCCACCGCCGGGTACCGGCACGTCGTCGCCACCCGTGACCACCACGTGGACCCCGGGTCCCACTTCGCGCACCCGCCGGCCCAGCCGGACTACGAGACCTCCTGGCCGGTGCACTGCGTCGCCGGGACCGAGGGCGTGGGCTTCCACCCGAACTTCGCGCCCGCCGTCGCCTCGGGGGCCGTGGCCGCCGTCTTCGACAAGGGGGCGTACGAGGCCGCGTACAGCGGTTTCGAGGGCGCGGACGAGAACGGCCGCGGGCTCGCGGAGTGGCTGCGCGACCGGCAGGTCACCGAGGTCGACGTGGTCGGCATCGCCACCGACCACTGCGTGAAGGCCACCGCCCTGGACGCGGCCCGCGCGGGGTTCCGCACCCACGTGCTGCTGGACCTGACGGCCGGCGTGGCCCCGCACACCACGACCCGCGCGCTGGCCGAGCTCCGGGAAGCCGGGGTGGAGCTGAGCGGGACCCCCGTGGTGGCCGGCTGAGGCGGGTCAGCCCCGCCCGGTCACCCCAGCAGGGCCCTGATCGGGTGCCACAGCTCCGCCGCCCGGTCCGGGGCGGAGCGCCAGAGCAGGCCGTCGGGGTGGTGCAGGACGGCGGTGATCTCGTCCGGGGTGGGCGGCTGCGCGTTCCCGCGCAGGTAGACGGCGCGCAGTCCGAGGTTCCGCAGCCTGGTCAGGGCGCGGGCCCGGTTCACCGCGTGCACCAGCACACGGACGTTCCCGCCTTCGGCGGCGCCTGCGAGGCCGAAGGTGATGCCGCCCTTGACGGCGCCGACGGCGCCTTCCACGGACGGTCTGGGCAGCGTGAGCGCGACGACCACGCTGCCGCCTGGCAATCGGACGAAACCTCCACCGGGCATGTCTTCATCTCCCCCGTCAATAAGAAACTCAGCCCACGCATCTAAACGCGATCGGCCGCCGCCCGCTAGAGGGCGACGGCCGATCATGTTTTGACCTGCGGTTTTACCGAATTACTTAACGGAAGGACCGACCTCGACCGTCATGACGAGACCGTCGTAGGTCTCCTTCACGATCTTGATCTTGGTGTTGGTGTCAGTGGTCTTCACCGAGCCGGTCGGGTTCTCGTCGTAGAAGTACTTGCCCTTGTGGTCGTCGAAGACGAGCTGCGCGGGCTTGGGCTTCAGGAAGAGCTCCTGGCCGTTCTTGTGCAGGGTGATCGCATCCGTCTTGTACGCGCTGAAGGCGGCGTCGTACGGCTGGATCTTGTTGCGCAGCAGGGTGCCGTCCGACCACTTCATCGGCTTGGCGTTGGCGTCGATCGGAAGGATCAGACCGGCGCCGGGGTGCTGGCTGGTGTTGTTGTCCTTCTGGGAGGTGTCCCACTGCCAGATCAGGAGGCCGTCCTGGTAGGCGTAGTGCTCGACCCAGTTCGGCTTCGTGTTGGCGAAGCCGAAGTTGTACGGACCGACCTTGAGGGTCTTGTCGTACGAGACGTAGCGGCGGTTCTCGGCCAGGTAGTACTGGGCGTACTCCTTGGTGAAGCCGGCGCCGATGCGGGAGAAGCCCTTGCCGGTCCAGCCGTTGTCGCCGTTCTCCGCGCCGTCGGTGAACACCGTGGCGCCGTCCGCCGTGATGGCGAGGGCGTCACCCGTGAAGCCCTTGCCGCCCGCGCCGCCGTCCGTCTGGTAGCGGAAGCGGAGGTCGACCTTCTTGCCCGCGTAGGCGTCCAGCGAGTAGGCCAGGTTCTTCCAGCTGCCCGAGACGCCGGTCAGCGACGGGCTGTTGGAAGCGTCGACCGGGATGGCCACGCCGTCGGCGGTGCCGGCGAGCGCGGTCCAGGTCGCGCCACCGTCGGTGGAGACCTCGGTGTACAGGAAGTCGTACTCCGCCTCGATGTCCCACCAGCCCTTGAGCGACAGGGCCGCGGAGGACTTGCCGGTCAGGTCGACGGAGCGGGTGAGGGTGTTCTTGAGGTCGTCACCCATGTTGCTCCACCACTGCGAAGCACCCTCGGCGGGAGCGACGATGTCGGTGGTGACCTTCTTCTTCGGCAGCTCGACGAGGAGCGCCTGCTTGTCCTTGGTGTTGTACTCCGAGACGCCCAGCTTGTGGGTGGACTTCGTCGCGGCCTTGGCCTTGTCGTAGTTCAGCCAGCCCAGCTGGAACTTGTCCCAGGCGGTCATGTCGCCCGGGAGGTCGCCTATGGAGTCCTTGCCCTCGCCGAGCCAGGAGCCGGCCGACATCAGGGACCAGAAGCCGACCGAGTTCTCGCCGCCACCGGAGGTGTCGTAGAGGTCCGGCAGGCCCAGGTCGTGGCCGTACTCGTGCGCGAAGACGCCGAGGCCGCCGTTCTCGGGCTGCATCGTGTAGTCGCCGACCCAGATGCCGGTGTTGCCGATCTGGGTGCCGCCGGCCTTGTTGTTCGCGGGGCCGTTCTTGCCGGCCTCGGTCCCGTAGGCGTACCAGCGGTGGGCCCACAGGGCGTTGGTGCCCTGCACGCCGCCGCCGGCCGACTCGTCCTCGCCCGCGTGGACGATCTGGAAGTGGTCGATGTAGCCGTCGGACTCGTTGAAGTTGCCGTCGCCGTCGAAGTCGTAGCGGTCCCAGAGGTCGTACTGGGCCATCTGCGCCTTGATCTGCGCGTCGGTCTTCCCGGCCTTCTTCTGGGCCTCGGCCCAGGCGGTCACGCCGTCCTTGACCGTGTCCCAGACGTTGGCGCAGTTGGACTGGCCGCAGTAGTTCGAGCCGTAACGGGCCTCGTTGTACGGGACCTTGACCCAGTCGGCGACCTCGCCCTCGACCGAGTAACGGCCCGAGGAGGTCTTCTCGTAGTAGGTCTTCAGCGAGTGCTTGCCCTTGCCGGTACCGAAGTACAGGTCCTGGAAGTACGCGCGGTTGAAGTCCTTGCGCCAGGCCGTGCTGTTGTTGACCGCGCGGTCGGGCTGGGCGATCTGGTTGTGCAGCGGGCCCGGGTTGCCGCCGTACTTGGGCGCCGGCGGCTTGGGACCGGGGCCGTCCGGGTCGAACATGGTGGTGCTGTCCACCTGGTCGCCGAAGTCGACGAGGATCGTGAAGATCTTGTCGGTCTTCTCGCGGCCGAGCTCGACGTACTTCTTGTCGTCGAGCTTGACGACCTTGGAGGCGCCCCGCTGCTCGACGTCCTTCTTGCCGCTCAGCACCTGCTCCAGGGCGGCCTTGCGGGCCTGCTCCTGCTGCTTGCTGAACGGGCCTTCGAGGTTGTGCTTGACCTGCTCCTTCGAGGGAGCGGTCGGGTCCTGGCGCTCCGCGGCGGACACCTTCGCACCCGGGTCTGCCGTGGCCATCGTGAAGGCGGCGCCGGTGGCCGCCGTCGCTGCCAGGGTCACGCCGATTGCGGCGGCGCGCAGCGCTCGTCTTCTGGCCGAGTTGCTGGTCACTTGATGTCGTTCCCCTCCCGCGGCCGCGAAGTGGTGCGGAACTTCTCCGGAGGAGTGGGGGGTTCCGTGCGGCGCGCGTCTCAAGTGACGACATTTGACCGGAGAGACGCGAGAAAAGACAGACCTTGACTTGTTCCTTACAACTGCACTATGCGGTCACCGAGTTCCGCTATTCGGACGTTCGGCGGCCATAAGGGACGAACGGCACTTCTGACCCCCCATCCGACCGGCCCATCCCCTCCGTCCCGTCCGCCCCTCCCCGCCCCCCGGACCCCAGCGGTGCCCCCCGTGCGCCCCCTGTGCTCCGCTGCCTCCCCTCGCGCGAGTGAGGTCGCGCTTACCGACAGTTCCGCTCGGGCATCCACCGTCGTAGGGTCACTCGGCGCCAGACCTGGCCGAGCCGCCTCCCCCTCCCGCTTCGAGGACGGATATCGACATGCCGCGTCCGACTGCCGCACAGCTCGCCTACGGGTCCGCCACCGTCATCGTCTCGACGATCGCCATGCTGCTGCTCTCGCAGACGAGTACGGGACTCGGCATCGCGGTCATCTCCGCGGCCGCCCTCGCCCTCGGGGTCCTCGTCGCCCTCACCGTTCCGCTGCCCCGCCGGCGCGGACGGCACGCGGCGACCCGTACCAGGACCGCCTCACCGGTGCCCGACACGGTCCCGCGGGACGTGCCGGCGGGCGCCCCGGCCGCGGTCGAGCACCCCGTGCACCCCGTGCACCACTGACGGGACACCACCGCTCGCGCGCCACCGCCCCGACACCCCCGCTCCGTCCCCGCGTCCCCGCCGTCGCACAGCGCGGCGCGGGCGGCCTCCCCCGTGGGGAGACCGCCCGCGCACACCGGACCGGGTGCTCCTACGTGGCTTGGACCACCACGGTCTTGGCCACCTTGTCGTGCAGACCCTGCTTGTAGGGCTTGTCGACGAGCATCGAGATGACGAGCGCGATCGGCCACAGGCAGAAGCAGCAGATCAGCGTCGGCAGCCAGAGCACGGCGGCGCGGGAGAGGGCGGCGTTGGACTGCGGGACGCTGCCGTCGTTGAGCATCGCGACGCGCAGGCCCATCCACTTCTTGCCGAGGGTCTGGCCGTTCTTCTTGACGAACCACCAGTCGTAGCCCACGTAGGCGACGATCGAGATCAGCGTCATGACCAGTCCGCTGCCGCTGTAGGACTTGGTGATGACCTCGGTGACGTCCTCGCCCTCGTTCGTCTTCACCGTGTAGCGGTTGCGGTCACCGGCGAACAGCTGGATGACGAACAGCGGGACGGCGATGATCAGCAGGTCGATGACGCGGGCGGCGAGCCGCTTGCCGAAGTCGGCGAGCGGCGGCATCCCGGCGAGCGGGTCGGGCATGCCGTAGCCGCCACCACCACCGCCGTACGGGTCGTTGCCGCCTCCGCCGTACGGGGGCGGCGGGGGCGGGTAGCCGCCTCCCCCGGGCGGGGGCGGCGGAGGGTAGCCGCCACCGCCTCCGGGCGGGGGCGGCGGCGGGAAGGCTCCTCCGGCGCCGGCGGGCGGTGAGCCGTACGGCGAACCACCCGACGGCGGGGGCGTCGGTTCCTGGGGCTTCTTGAGGAACGGGTCGTCCTCGGGCGGCTGGCCCGGCGGCGGCTGGTCGGTGCTCATGGCCCGAGTCGAACCCGGCCCGCGGCGGCCCGCAACGGGGACGCGTCCATTCGGGGGACACGGCGGTCGGAGACGGCCCGCGGGGGCCTCGGGGCCCGTCGTCGAACCCCCGCCCGCCGCGCGGCCGCCCTTCGGGCGACGACGGGGGTTCGACGACGGGGGTCGACGACAGGGGTTCGACGGCAGGCCCTAGCGGGCCACGTACGTGCGTGCGGCGCGGTCGTGGAGGGTCCGGCGGCGCTGACGGTCCGCGAGGGCCCACAGGGCCCCCGGGAGGCCCAGGAGGGCGTACGCGAGCCAGCGGCGCAGCGCAGCACCGAAGCGGGGCGGGCGCAGCGTGGCGGTGGCCAGAACCCGTACGCCGAGCAGCTTCTTGCCCGGGGTGCGGCCCCAACGGGCTGTGGGCAAGGCCTCGTAGAAGACGCCGAAGAGCAGGACGGCGCCCAGCACGAGCCCCAGCGAGCCCCCCGTGGTCCCGTCCAGCAGCCACACGGTGGTGGTCCGGCCGGCCGCGCGGGCCGCGTCCACCTTGGCCTGGAGGTGCGCGGTCGTCCCCGGCACGAGGGGCAGGGCCGCCCCGGTCGCGACGGCGGCGTACACGAGGGAGTCCAGCAGCCGGGCGGTCGCGCGGCGCACGAGCCCGGCGGGGCGCACGGCCCGCTCCGCCATCCGCTCGAACACCGCGCGCCCGGTCCGCTCGGGACGCGGAGCCGGGGGCACCGCGGCCCCGGCCCGCTCCGCACGGTCGGCCTGCTCTACGGATGCCGCGCGCCGCGCGGGCTCCGCCGGGGCGGCCGGGGCCGCGCGCTCCGGGCGCCGTACGCGTTCCACCCGCTCCGGCTCCGGACCGGGGGCGCCGGGCCGCGCGGGGGCGGGGGCATGGGCCGCGACCGGGGAGGGCGCCGACAGGATGCCGAGCCCGCCAGGGGCGGCGGAACCGGACGCCTGCGCGGGCAGGGCGGCCGACACGGGGGCCGGGGCCGAGTGCCGGGCCGGGGCCGGGGACGAAGACCGGGCCGGGGCCGGGGCCTGAGCCGCGCGGTGAGCCGGCGCCGGGGCGTGAGCCGGCGCCGGGATCTGGGACTGCGCCTGCGCCGAGCGGTGTCCCTGCGCCTGCGCCTGCGCCGAGCGGTGTCCCGGTGTCTGGGCTTGTGGCAGCGCCGGGGCCTGGTGCGGGGCCTGGGCCTGGTGCGGGGCCTGGGCCCGGTCCGGGACATGGGCCTGGTGCGGAGCCTGGGCCCGGTCCGGGACATGGGCCTGGTGCGGGGCCTGTGCCCGGGCCGGGGCCGGTGCCTGGTGCGGAGTGGGCGCGGGTACCGGCGTGCGGGCCAGGGAGATCCCGCCGGGGTGGGCGGCGGCGGCCTCCTCCTCGTGCCCCCAGGACACCCTGCGGTCGCGCGGCCCGCCGAAGCCGGACTGGTGGAGCGGGTCGGCCTGCCACTCCGCGGCCGCGGCCGCAGACCCGGACTCGGATCCGGATGCGTACCCCGACTCGTATCCCGGCTCATGGCCCGGCTCGGATCCGGATGCGTACCCCGACTCGTATCCCGGCTCATGGCCCGGCTCGGATCCGGATGCGTACCCCGACTCGTATCCCGGCTCGGATCCGGATCCGGATGCGTCCCCGGCCGCGTCCGCGGCCCCGGCCCCCGCCGCCGGCCAAGCCCCGAAGTCCGACCGCGAAGCGGACTCCGCCCAGGACTCCACCTCCGACCGCGCGGCCGGAGCCGCCACGGAGCCCGCGGGTTCGGGCCAGGACGAGGGGGCCGGCGCCGGGGCAGGAGCCGGGGCGGGCCGGGGCCGCGGTCTGTGTTCGGATCGCTCCGGCTCGCGCAGCGCCTCGCTCATGCCCGTCTGGTCGAGGAACACGGGACCCGTCTCGTCGGCCGGGGCCGCGGGGCGGCTCGTACCGGGAACCCAGTTCAGGCCGTTCCAGAACCTGACGTACCCGGGGATGGACGGGTCGGGGTAGTAGCCCTCGCGGGCCGCGTGCTCGCCGTCACCAGGGGAGGCCGTCAATGTCCCCAACTCCGATCGTGGCTTGAGGCTTCTTGCAGGGGTGGACCATAGCCAAGAACCGCCCCCCGACAGGTCCGGTAACGGGAGAATCCAAGCGTTCGGGCGAACCCTGGCGAACCCCGACGCGCGCGGCCCCGTACGCAAGAATTCGGTCAGCCGATAGATTTCGGCCAATCCTCGATCTGCCCCGCGAAGTCGCGTCATACCCGGGCACTTCGGCGCTCTCTCCGGGTGTGGGCCGCTCCAGAGCCCCGCGCACCACCCGAACACGCACCCCGTACCGAAGTGAGGCCGCCATGCAGCACCCCGTCATCGAGCGCGAGCTGGAACTGAAGCTGGTCCTGTCCCCCGAGCGCAGCGTGCCCGTCCCCGCCCGCCTGCTGTACCTGACGGACGACCCGTACGCCGTGCACATCACCTTCCACACCGGCTCCAGCACCCCGGTCAACTGGACCTTCGCCCGCGAGCTGCTGGTCGAGGGGGTGTTCCGTCCGTGCGGCCACGGAGACGTGCGGATCTGGCCCACGAAGGTCGGCCAACAGGCCGTCCTGTGCATGGCGCTCAGCTCCCCCGACGGCGACGCCCTGCTGGAGGCCCCCGCCGTGTCGGTGTCGGCCTGGCTGGAGCGGACCCTGCGGATCGTGCCGCCCGGCACCGAGGCCGACCGGCTCGGCCTGGACGCGGCGCTGGCCGAGCTCCTCGCCCCGACCCCGGCCGACGAGCTGTGGATGCGCGACCCGTGGCCGTCGGACGAGTCGGCGGACGGGGAGCTGTGACTCGACGGGGAGCTGTGACTCAGAAGAGCTTGCCCGGGTTGAGCAGTCCCTCCGGGTCGAAGGCGTGCTTGACGGCGCGCTGCATCTCCAGGCCGACCGGGCCGAGTTCGCGGGCGAGCCACTCCTTCTTCAGGACGCCGACCCCGTGCTCCCCCGTGATGGTCCCGCCCAGTTCGAGTCCCAGCGCCATGATCTCCTCGAAGGACGCCTTGGCCCGCCGGGCCTCGTCCTCGTCGGCGGGGTCGAAGCAGACGATGGGGTGGGTGTTCCCGTCGCCGGCGTGCGCGCAGACCCCGATGAGCAGGTCGTGCGTACGGGCGATGGCGGCCGTCCCGTCCAGCATCTCGGCGAGCCGGGTCCGCGGTACGCACACGTCGTCGATCATCGTCGCGGGCCGCAGGGCCTCCAGGGCGGGCAGGGCCATCCGGCGTGCCTGGAGCAGCAGTTCGGACTCCGCCGCGTCCTCGGCCGGTACGACGGCGCTCGCCCCGGCGGCGGTGCACAGCGCCCCCACGGCGGCCAGGTCCTCGGGCGCGTGCGGGGTGTCGAAGGCGGCGAGCAGCAGGGCCTCCGTCGTCTCGGGCAGGCCCATCTTGCCGAGCGCGTTGACGGCGCGGACGGTCGTACGGTCCATCAGCTCCAGCAGCGAGGGCGTCAGACCGGCCTCCATGACGGCGCAGACGGCTTCGCAGGCGGCCGCGGCGGAGGGGAACTCGGCGGCGAGGGCGAGCTGGCGGGGCGGGGCCGGGCGCAGGGCGAGGACGGCCCGGACGACGACGCCGAGGCTGCCCTCGGAGCCGACGAACAGGCGGGTGAGGTCGTACCCCGCGACGCCCTTGGCGGTGCGCCGGCCGGTCCGCAGGAGCCTGCCGTCGGCGAGGACCACGTCGAGGCCGAGGACGTACTCGGCGGTGACCCCGTACTTGACGCAGCACAGACCGCCGGCGGCGGTGCCGATGTTCCCGCCGATGGTGCACTGCTCCCAGCTGGAGGGGTCCGGCGGGTAGTGCAGGCCGCGCTCCGCGACGGCGCGCGAGAGGACGGCGTTGACGACGCCCGGTTCGACGACGGCGATCCGGTCGACGGTGTCGATCTCCAGGATCCGGTCCATCTTCACGAGGGACAGCACGACGCAGCCGTCGGAGGCGTTGGCCGCGCCCGACAGGCCCGTACGAGCCCCCTGGGGAACCACGGGAACGCGGAGCGCGTGGGCGGTGCGCATCACGTGCCGGACCTGTTCGACGGTCCGGGGCAGGACCACGGCGGCCGGGGTGCCGGCCGCGCAGAAGCTCGCCATGTCGGTGGCGTAGGAGGCGGTCACCTGGGGGTCCGTCAGCAGGGCCTCGGGCGGCAGGCCTTCCAGGAGCAGCGCGTGGAGTTCGCGCGAGCCGTCATCAACATCGCCGGGCTCTTCGACTGCGTCAGCTGCGTCAACTTCGTCAACCATGGTCCCAGCGTGACAGCCGGGGCCATCGGTGTGAACACGCCCGCGACGCTCTTCGGACACCTCGGCGAGCTCTTCATATTGACGCACAGTGACCCCATGGACCCTATGCGCGACGCATCCGCCTCTCAGGAGAGGCAGCGGCAGGCTGCCCCGCCCGTGACCTTCACCGGCCGCAAGACGCTCGTGGCGGCGGCGGCCCTGGTGGTCCTGATCGCCGGGGCCCTGCTGATCCGGCCGGCCCGCACGGACGACGACGCGCGCCCGCCGGGGCCCAGCGAGCGGGCCCGGGCAGCGGTCGGCATGGGTGCGCCGGCGGCGGCGGTGGACCTGTCGGCGCTGGTCGCCGACAGGGAGAAGTGGGTCGCGGAGCACCCGGACGACGAGGGCTCTTGGGCGGTGCTGGGATCGGCGTACCTGGAGCAGGCCCGGCGGACGGCCGATCCCGCCTGGTACCCGAAGGCGGAGGGCGCCCTGAAGCGCTCGCTGGAGCTGCGCCCGGCCGAGAAGGGCAACTTCGACGCGATGACGGGCATGGGCACGCTGGCCAACGCCCGGCGGGACTTCGGGACCGGGAAGAAGTGGGGCGAACTCGTACGGGCGCAGGCGCCGAAGCGGTGGACGGCGTACCCGGTGCTCGTGGACGCGTACGGCGGTCTCGGGGACTACAAGGCCGCGGAGAAGGCGATGGAACGCCTGGTCGACCTGCGGCCGGGGCTGGCGGCCTTCATGAAGGCCTCACAGGTGTACCGGGACCGGGGCTGGCGCGAGGACGCGGCCATGTCCATGGAGCACGCGGGCGGCGCGGCGCAGGCCCCGGCGGAGAAGGCGTACGTGCTGTTCCGGCTCGGGGAGCTGGCGTGGGAGCGCGGGGACGACGCGGAGGCGCTGAAGCAGTACGAGGCCGCACTGCGCACCGATCCGGGCCAGGCGGCAGCGCTGGGCGGGCGGGCGCGGGTGCTGGCGGCGCTGGGCCGGGACGGTGAGGCCGTCCGGGACTACCGGCTGGCGCTGGGCCGGGCCGCGGTGCCGGCGCTGTCGCTGGAGCTGGGCGAGCTGCTGGAGTCGCTGGGCCGGGGCGAGGAGGCGAAGGCGGTGTACGACGGGCTCGCGGCGCAGGCCGCCCGGAGCGGGGTGAACGAGGAGCTGCTCCTGGGCCGCTTCGAGGCGGACCACGGCGATCCGGCGGCGGCCGTACGGCGCCTCACGGCGGAGTGGGCCCGGCACAAGAGCCTGCCGGTGGCGGACGCGCTGGGCTGGGCGCTGCACAAGACGGGCGACGACATCGCGGCGCTGGAGTACGCGAAGAAGGCCACGGAGCAGGGGCTGCGGCTCGCGGAGTTCTCCTACCACCGGGCGGTGATCGAGCGCGGCCTGGGCGATGTGGCCGGGGCGCGGCGGCACCTGGAGGAGGCGCTGCGGACGAACCCGCGGTTCTCCCCGGTCCGGGCGCCGCTGGCCAAGCAGGCCCTGGCGGCGATCGGCAAGCCCCCGGCGGGCGGCCCGGAGAACATGCAGCCCACCAAGCCGTGGGTGGCCCCGGAACTCCCGAAGGCGGCGAAGCCCGCCGCCAAACCGAAGCCGAAGCCGTAGGGGTGATCCAGCCTCGCCGGCGTCTGAGGCGCGGCGTCTGAGGCGCGGGGCCTGGGGCGCGGGGTCTGGGGCGGAGCCCCAGGCACGGCGCCGCAGGATGGCCGTTCCAGCCCCGCCGGCGTTTGAGGCGCGGGGAGGCCGGGGCGGAGCCCCCGGCGGCGGCGCCGCGCCGCAGGGGCTCCGGTTCCCGCAACCCGCTAGAGGTTGCCCCGCTTCTCCTGCTCCCGCTCGATCGCCTCGAACAGGGCCTTGAAGTTGCCCTTGCCGAAGCCCATCGATCCGTGCCGCTCGATCATCTCGAAGAAGACCGTCGGGCGGTCCTGGACCGGCTTCGTGAAGATCTGCAGCAGGTAGCCGTCCTCGTCGCGGTCGACGAGGATCTTCAGCTCGCGCAGGGTCTCGACGGGGACGCGGGTCTCGCCCGCCCACTCGCCGAGCGTGTCGTAGTAGGAGTCCGGGGTGTTCAGGAACTCCACGCCGGCCGCCCGCATCGCCCGTACGGTGCGGACGATGTCGTTCGTCGCGAGCGCGATGTGCTGGACGCCCGCGCCGCCGTAGAACTCCAGGTACTCGTCGATCTGCGACTTCTTCTTCGCGATCGCCGGCTCGTTGATCGGGAACTTCACCTTCAGGGTGCCGTCCGCGACGACCTTCGACATCAGCGCCGAGTACTCGGTCGCGATGTCGTCGCCCACGAACTCCTTCATGTTCGTGAAGCCCATGACCTTGTTGTAGAAGGCCACCCACTCGTTCATCCGGCCGAGCTCGACGTTGCCCACGCAGTGGTCGATCGCCTGGAAGGTGCGCTTGGCCGGGGGCTCGACCATCGGGGCGACGGAGACGAATCCGGGCAGGTAGGGGCCGGTGTAGTCGCCGCGCTCGACCAGGGTGTGGCGGGTCTGGCCGTAGGTGGCGATCGCCGCCAGGCGGACCGTGCCGTGCTCGTCGGTGAGCTCGTACGGCTCGTCCAGGCCGCGCGCGCCGTGCTCGACGGCGTAGGCGTAGGCCGCCTTCACGTCCGGGACCTCGATCGCCAGGTCGACGACGCCGTCGCCGTGGTCGGCGACGTGCTCGGCGAGGAAGCGGCCGCGGTCGGTGGTGGCCTTGATGACCGAGGTGAGGACGAACCGCGCGGCGCCGTTGGTCAGGACGTAGCTGGCCGTCTCGCGGGTGCCGTTCTCCGGTCCGGAGTAGGCGACGAGCTTCATGCCGAAGGCGGTCGAGTAGAAGTGCGCGGCCTGCTTGGCGTTGCCTACGGCGAAGACGACCGCGTCCATGCCCTTGACCGGGAAGGGATCGGCCTTGGCGGCGGTGGACGGCGCGATGTCGAGCGGCTGGGTCTCAGTCATGACGGCAGAGTCCCGCCGTTCCACAAGCTGCGCAATAGTTTCCATTTCTGCTGTACAGACTGACCAGTATCGGCCCACCATGGCTGGGATATCTGTGCACTATGACCACCGACCGACCGCCCGGGAGGCACCCATGGGAATCGACGAACTCGACGGCCGGCTCATCGTCCTGCTCGCCCGCGAGCCCCGGATCGGGGTCCTGGAGGTCTCGCGGCGGCTCGGCGTGGCGCGCGGTACGGCGCAGGCCCGGCTGGACCGGCTTCAGTCGAACGGAGTCATCCGGGGGTTCGGTCCGCAGGTGGATCCGGCGGCCCTGGGGTACCCGGTGACGGCCTTCGCCACGCTGGAGATCAAACAGGGCCAAGGGGCGGACGTACGGGCCCACTTGGACGGGGTTCCGGAGGTGCTGGAGCTGCACACGACGACCGGGCACGGGGACATGTTGTGCCGGCTCGTGGCCCGGTCGAACGCGGATCTCCAGCGAGTGATCGACCGAGTTGTCGCTTTTGATGGCATCGTGAGGGCTTCGACCGCCATCGTCATGGAGAATCCCGTTCCCTTGCGGATCATCCCCCTGGTCGAACAGGCGGCCGAGGACGACTGAACACTGATCACTGACCACTGACCACTGACGTGCGGCAACTACGGATGGGGTGACGCGCCGTGAGCTTCTGGGCCTACCTGTCCAACCGCCACCAGCAGCTGCTCACCGACGCCTTCCAGCACGCCAGCGCCGTCTTCCAGTGCATGGTGATCGCGACCGCCCTCGGCGTCGCCATCGGCGTCCTCACCTACCGCAGCGGCTGGGCCGGGAACCTGGCGGTCACCTCCACCTCCACGGTGCTGACCATCCCCTCCCTCGCCATGATCGGCCTGCTGATCCCGATCGTCGGCCTCGGCGTCGCGCCGACCGTGATCGCCCTGACCCTGTACGGGCTGCTGCCCATCGTCCGCAACTCCATCGTGGGGCTGCGCGGGGTGGACCCGGCCCTGGTCGACGCCGCCAAGGGCATCGGGATGTCGCGCGGCGCCCAGCTGCTGAAGGTGGAGCTGCCGCTCGCCTGGCCGCCGATCCTGACCGGCATCCGGGTCTCCACGCAGATGCTGATGGGCATCGCGGCCATCGCCGCCTACGCCTCCGGGCCGGGCCTGGGCAACGAGATCTTCCGCGGGATCGCCTCGCTCGGCAGCGCCAACGCCATCAACCAGGTCCTGGCGGGGACGCTCGGCGTCGTCATCCTCGCCCTGCTCTTCGACGCCGCGTACGTCCTGCTCGGCCGTCTCACCATCCCGAGGGGAATCCGTGTCTGAGCCGACGTCCGCGCCGCACGAGGAACCGCGGCCCGCCACGAACCCACAGGCCGCCTCCGGCGCCACCATCCAGCTGGAGAACCTCACCAAGCGCTACCCCGGCAATCCCAACCCCTCCGTCGACGACGTCTCCATGGAGATCAAGGCGGGCGAACTCGTGGTCTTCGTGGGCCCCTCCGGCTGCGGGAAGTCCACCACCCTCAAGATGATCAACCGACTGATCGAGCCCACCTCCGGCCGGATCCGCATCGGCGACGAGGACGTCACCGACATGGACCCGGTCAAACTCCGCCGCAAGATCGGGTACGCGATCCAGTCCTCGGGGCTCTTCCCGCACATGACGGTCGCCGAGAACATCGCCCTGGTCCCGAAGATGACCGGCTGGTCCAAGTCCCGCGTGAAGGACCGGGTGGAGGAGATGCTCGACCTGGTCGGCCTGGATCCGCGCGAGTTCCACGGCCGCTACCCGCGCCAGCTCTCCGGCGGCCAGCAGCAGCGCGTGGGCGTGGCCCGGGCGCTCGCCGCCGATCCGCCCGTCCTGCTGATGGACGAGCCCTTCGGCGCCGTCGACCCGATCACCCGCGACCACCTCCAGGACGAGCTGATCCGGCTCCAGCACGAGCTGCACAAGACGATCGTCTTCGTCACCCACGACTTCGACGAGGCCATCAAGCTGGGCGACCGGATCGCCGTCCTGCGCGAGCGCTCGCACATCGCGCAGTTCGACACCCCCGAGGCGATCCTCACCAACCCCGCCGACGACTTCGTCTCCGGGTTCGTCGGCGCAGGCGCCGCCCTCAAACGGCTCAACCTCACCCGCGTGCGGGACGTGGAGATCGCCGAGTTCCCGACCGTCTCCGTCGACGATCCGCTCCAGAAGATCTTCAACACCCTGCGCGCCGGCCAGGTCAACGAGCTCCTGATGCTGGACCGGCGCGGCCGCCCGTACAAATGGCTGCGCCGCGGGGACCTGATGCGCGCCAAGGGCTCGCTGGCCCGGGCCGGGCAGCTCGTGCACGACACGGTGACCCGGGACGCGACCCTGCACGACGCCCTGGAGGCCGTACTGACCGACAGCGGCGGCCGGGTGGCCGTCACCGGGCGGCGCGGCGAGTACATCGGCGTCGTGGACATGGAGACCCTGATGAACTCCGTGCACGAGATGCTGGAGGCCGACCGGCTGACGGCCGCCGAGCACGCGCACGACCTGGAGGAGCTGCGCCACCACCGCACCGAGCGGGACCTGGAGGGGCTCCGGGACGGTTCGGAGGGCTCATGAGCCCCAGGAACCCGGTCTCCCCCGAACGCCCGCCCGGCGAGCACGAGCTCAAGGGGCACGTCTTCCGGGATCCGGAGGAGCCCGGGCCCGACGAGACGGTCATGGCCTCCACCACGCCGCCCCGCCCGGGAAGCCGGCTCACCTGGGCCCGGCTGGTGACCCTGCCGATCGTGCTGGCGCTGGTCCTGCTGGCCACGTACCTGTGGATCACCAACGCCACCCTGGACACGATCGCCGAGAACTCCCTCAAGGACGGCAACGTCGAGCTCCGGCTGTGGCAGCACGTGCAGCTCACCGCGATCTCCACCTTCTGGGTGCTGGTCATCGCGATCCCGCTCGGCATCGCCCTGACCCGCCGCGGCCTGCGCCGGGCGGCCCCGCTGGTCACGGCCATCGCCAACATCGGCCAGGCCACCCCGGCCATCGGCCTGCTCGCCCTGCTGGTCATCTGGCTCGGCATCGGCCCCTCGACGGCGATCATCGGCATGGTCGCCTACGCCGTCCTGCCCGTGCTGTCCAACACCGTCGCGGGGCTGCGCGGGATCGACCCGCAGCTGGTGGAGGCCTCGCGCGGGATCGGGATGTCCTCCATGGGCACCCTGATGAAGGTGGAACTCCCGCTGGCCGTCCCGCTGATCCTGGCGGGCGTACGGACGGCCCTCGTCCTCAACGTCGGCACCGCGACCCTGGCCACCTTCGGCGGCGGCGGGGGCCTGGGCGACCTGATCACCTCCGGGATCCAGACGCAGCGGATGCCGGTGCTGGTGCTGGGCTCGGTGCTGACGGTGGCGCTGGCGCTGTTCGTGGACTGGCTGGCCTCACTGGCCGAGACGGTCCTGACCCCGCGCGGGCTGGAGGCGTAGATGGGCAAGCTCTCCCTCTCCGTACGGACGGCCACGGCCTGCGCGGCCCTGCTGGCGCTGGGGCTGCCGCTCGCGGGCTGCGGGCTCAAGAGCGGCTCCCCGATGGTGGACGACGTCCTACCGGGCTCGGTGGGCCAGGGGCAGCCCCTCAAGGGCGCCTCGCTGACGGTCACCTCGAAGAACTTCAGCGAGAACATCGTGCTCGGCCAGATGATCGGCCTGATCTTCAAGGCGGCCGGCGCGGAGGTCCTGGACCGCACCAACCTGCCGGGGTCGATCAGCGCCCGCGAGGCGATCATCCAGGGCGACGCGGACGCCATGTACGAGTACACGGGCACGGCGTGGATCACCTACCAGGGCAACGACAAGCCGATCACGGACCCGTACGCGCAGTGGGAGGCGGTGCGGGACGCGGACGTGAAGAACGGCGTGGCCTGGCTGCCGCCTTCCACGCTCAACAACACCTACACGCTGGCCATCAGCAAGAAGAACAACGCCAAGTACGGGCTGAAGACCATGTCGGACGTGGCGGCGCTGTCGCAGCGCGACCCCAAGGCGGTGACGGTCTGCGTGGAGAACGAGTTCGCCTCGCGGGAGGACGGGCTGCCGGGCCTGGAGAAGGCGTACGGGATGAAGATCCCGGCGGGCAACGTCATGAAGATGGACGCCGGGATCATCTACACGCAGGTCTCCAAGTCCGATTCCTGCCTGCTGGGCGAGGCCTTCACCACGGACGGCCGGATCAAGGCCATGGACCTGGACACCCTCGTCGACGACCGGCACTTCTTCCCCAACTACAACGCGGCGCCGGAGCTGCACGCGAAGACCCTGGAGAAGTACCCGGCGATCGCGGGCCTGCTGGACCCGCTGTCGGAGCGGCTGACGACGGAGACGGCGCAGCGGCTCAACGCGCTGGTGGACGTGGAGGGGCAGGATCCGCACGGGGTGGCGAAGGACTGGCTGGTGGCGGAGGGGTTCATCAAGGAGGGGTGACCTTCATCGAGGAGGGGTGACCTGACGTCCTGTCCTCCGAACGGGGGATGCAAAGAAGTAGTTGCAAAGAAACCCTTGCACAGGGTTCTTTGCAACTCTACTGTTGAGGCATGCCCGAGAAGAACGCAGAGCCTCAGAAGCCGGAGCCCCAGCTCCGCAAGCTTGACGCCAACTCCCTGCGCGGCCTGGCCCACCCGCTGCGCATCCGACTGCTGGGCGACCTGCGCCTGCACGGGCCGGCCACCGCCTCACAACTCGCCCAGCGGCTCGGGGAGTCGAGCGGCGCCACCAGCTACCACTTGCGCCAGCTCGCCGCGTACGGGTTCGTCGAGGACGCCCCCGAGCACGGCAAGGGCCGGGAGCGCTGGTGGCGGCCCGCCCAGGACGGCACGATCTTCGACGAGGCGCTGATCTACGACACCGACCCGGCCACGCGCGGCGCCGCGGAGGTCTTCCTGGCGGAGGTCGTGAAGATCCACGAACAGGAACTGTCCGCCTGGCTGGGCGAAGCCCACACCTGGTCGATGGAGTGGCGCCGGAGTTCCGAACTCAGCGACTTCTCACTGCAGCTGACCCCCACGCAGAGCCACGAACTGGTCCTCAAGATCCACGACCTGATCAACAGCTACCGCGATCTGCCGCCCTCCGAAGGCACGGAAACGGTCCGCTTCCACACGCACGCCTTCCCGGTCCACACCAAGTAGCGCCCTCCGCACCCCCTTTCGCAGAAGGAGCCCTGCCGTGCACGCCTTCAGCCATGCCCACATCCACGCCGCCACCCACGCCACCCGCACCGCCGAGGCCGCCGCCTGGCGCCGTGCGCGGGAGGCCGCGCCGCACCTCTGCCGGCACCCCGCCTCCACCCTGCGCAACCGGATCGGCGAGGCCCTGATCGCCACCGGCATCCACCTGATCCAGCCCGCGCACCTGCAGGCACGCATCGCCCTCGACACCCGGATCTCCCGCCCGCACGGCGGCATCGCGTGAACCGTCGCCCCTTCACCGCCGTCCTGCTCGCCAACACCATCTCGATAGCGGGGAGTTCGCTGACCCTCATCGGCGTCCCGTGGTTCGTGCTCCAGACCACCGGCAGCGCCGGCCGGGCCGGGATCGTCGCCTTCTGCGCCACCCTGCCCGTCGCGATCGCCGCCCTGGTCGGGGGCCCGGTCATCGACCGGCTCGGCCGCCGCCGGGTCTCCGCCGGCTCCGACCTGATCTGCGGGCTGTCCGTGGGCGCGATACCGCTGCTGCACCACACGGGGCTGCTGGAGTTCTGGATGCTGTGCGCGCTGATGGCCGTCGGCGGCCTCGTGCACACCCCCGGACTGGCCGCGCGCTACGTCCTGCTCCCCCATCTCGCCGAGCACGCCGGCACCACCGTCGCCCGCGCCGCCAGCCTCTACGACGCCGTCTCGCGCGGAGCCCGGATGATCGGGGCCGCGCTGGCCGGCGTACTGATCGCCACGGTCGGCGTCGAGTCGGTCCTGCTCCTGGACGCCGCCACCTTCTGCGCCTCAGCGCTGCTGGTCAGCGCCTTCGTGCGCGGGATACCGGCCGCCGAGCCGCAGCGCGCCGCCGGGAAGGTGTCGCTCGCCGGGTACCGGGCGGAACTCGCCGAGGGCTGGCGGTTCCTGATCCGCACGCGGCTGCTGCTGGGCCTCACGGTGATGGTGATGATGACCAACGGCCTCGACCAGGGCTGGTCCTCGGTCCTGCTGCCGGTGCACGGCCGCGACGCTCTGGGCGGAGCCACCGCGCTCGGCCTGATGGTCGCCCTCTTCGGCGGGTTCGCGCTGCTGGGCGCCCTGCTCTACGGAGCCTGGGGCGAGCGGTTCTCCCGTAGGACCGTGTTCGCCGCGGCGTTCCTGCTGGGCGGGGCCCCGCGCTACGTGGTCGCCGCCTTCACCGACACCCCGCTGCCGCTCGCGGTGACGATGGCCCTGTCGGGGCTGGGCGCGGGCGTGCTCAACCCGATCCTGACCACGGTCATGCTGGAGAAGGTGCCCGACGAGCTGCGCAGCCGGGTCTCGGGCGTGACCCAGGCGGGCTGCGAGCTGACGATGCCGCTCGGCGGGCTGGCCGCGGGGCTGCTCATCGACGGCTTCGGGGTGACCACGACGCTGCTGGTGTTCGGCGGGCTCTACTTCCTCGCCACGCTCTCCCCGCTGGTGTTCCCGTCCTGGCGGAGCATGGAGGCGGCCCCCCGGCTCAGCAGGACGGAACCGGTGCACCCTTCTGCAGAGCCCGCAGCGCGTCAACCGCATCCGTCAGCGAAGTGACGGGGACCAGCCGGAGCCCCTCGGGGAGTTCGGACTTCGCGTCCGAGCACTCCGCCGCCGGTACGAGGAACACGCTCGCCCCGTCGCGCCGCGCGGCCTGAGTCTTCAGGGCCACCCCGCCGACCGCACCGACCTCGCCGTCCGCGCTGATGGTGCCCGTACCGGCGATGGATTTGCCGCCGGTGAGATCGCCGCCGCTGCCGTTCCCGTCGAGCTTGTCGACGATGCCCAGGGAGAAGAGCAGTCCGGCGCTCGGACCGCCGACGTCGGCGAGGTTCAGCTGGACCTTCACGTCCTTCGGGTCCTTGTGGAGGTAGCCGAGGGCGGCCCGGGAGGCCGTCGACTGCGACTTGGTCATCTCCTCCAGGTTGTGCTCCTCGATCTCCTTGTCGCTTCCGCCCGATCCGTACACCGACTCCCTGGGCATGACCGCCCGGGTGGTGTCGAACCAGTCGCCGACCAGTTCGGGGAGGGTGACGGAGGTGGAGGGACCGGTGGCCTGGATGGTGGTCATCCGCAGCTGGCCCGTGGTCGCGCGGGTGGGGGCCCCGGTGATGCTGATGACCTGCTTGCCGTCGCGGGAGCCGAGCACGTCGGCCGTGAGGCCCGGCTGCGCGATCACGAAGGGCAGCGGTGCCAGGGCCGCGACGGCGAACAGCGCGAGCACGGGCACGGCGCAGACGGCGAGGGCGGCGGGGCGCGGCAGACGTGTGAGGCGAGAGAGCACCGGGCCAATCTAGCGCGGGTACCCCCGGACGGGTCGAGCCGCGCCCCCGGTGGTCGGGGGCGCGGCTCGGTGTCCTGATGTGCCGTGCGTACGGCGCGTACCGCGCGCGCGGCTCCGCGGCTCAGCGCAGGGCGTCGGCCACCTCTCGGGCGGCGTCCACCACGCGCGGGCCGACCCGCTCGGGCACGGCGTCGGCCAGCATGACGACGCCCACGCTGCCCTCCAGCCCCGTGATGCCCACGAGGGGCGCGGCAGCGCCGCTGGCGCCCGCTTCGAGCTCACCGTGGGTGAGCGTGTACCCGGGCTCGATGAGCGTGCCCTGACGGGCGGCCAGGATGGCCCGGCCGGCTGCCCCGCGGTCCAGCGGATGCCGGAAGCCGGGCCGGTAGGCCACGTGGTAGTCGGTCCAGGTCGGCTCGACGACCGCCACGGCGAGCGCTTCGGTTCCGTCCACGAGGGTCAGGTGCGCGGTGGCCCCTATGTCCTCGGCGAGGGAGCGCAGCGCCGGCAGCGCCGCCTCGCGCACGAGGGGGTGCACCTGGCGGCCCAGGCGCAGCACGCCGAGCCCGACGCGGGCGCGGCCGCCGAGGTCGCGGCGGACCAGGGCGTGCTGTTCGAGGGTGGCCAGGAGGCGGTAGACCACGGTGCGGTTCACACCGAGGCGGTTGGAGAGCTCGGTGACGGTCAGACCGTGGTCGGTGTCGGCGAGCAGTTTGAGAACTCGGAGTCCTCGGTCGAGAGTCTGGGAGGTTTCCGCGGTCACGACGCCTCTCCCTCTTTCGGTGGGCGGCGGTGACTCTCTGGGGATAGCGCCGCCGGTCCCTCGGCGACGCACGGAGAGGCCGCCGGTAGCGGCCATGGCACCGGCTGCGCTCCCGCGGCGGCGCTGCCACGGGGCGTTCGATGCGGGGACAGTAGCGAGCGGGTTCGCTCAGCGGAAGGGCTCGTCCAGAATCCGGGCGCCTACTGGCGTTTTGTGCCGGTTGAAAACGCACATCGCCGTCGATTCGTGACCTTCGGCCCCGCGGTCGCGGCTCCTGTGCCCGGGTCGCCCGCGCGGCCCGGCAGGGCCTCCCACCACGGGTGCGGCGCCACCGCTACGACGGCCCGGGCGGGCGGGGACCGTACGAATCTCCCCGCACCGCCCGTGCCGCATTCCGTAGGAAATCACCGCATGCGGGTGGCCCACTCCTGGACCTTCTTGATCCGCTCGCGCAGCTGTCCCGCCGTGGCTTCCGCGCTCGGCGGTCCGCCGCACACGCGGCGCAGTTCGGTGTGGAGCACCCCGTGCGGTTTGCCGCTCTGGTGGACGTAGGCGCCCACCATCGTGTTGAGCGACTTCCGCAGCTCCAGGAGTTCCTTGTGCGAGACCACGGGCCGCCGGTCGGCCGGCAGCTCCAGCAGGTCCGCCTCCGAGTCGGGCTTGCGCTTGCTGTGCGCGATCTGCCGCGACTGCCGCTTCTGGAGCAGCATCTGCACCTGGTCGGGCTCCAGCAGTCCCGGAATGCCGAGGTAGTCCTGCTCCTCTTCACTGCCCGGATGCGCCTGCATGCCGAACTCGGCGCCGTCGTACAGCACCCGGTCGAAGACGGCGTCGGACTCCAGCGCCTCGAAGGACATCTGCTCCTCGTCGCCGGTGTCCTCGTCCTCCTGCTTGTTCGCCTCCTCCATCTCCTTCTCGGAGTCGGCGTACGGGTCTTCCTCGCCCTGCTTCTTCGGCTTGTCGAGGACGTGGTCGCGCTCGACTTCCATCTCGTTCGCGAAGCCCAGCAGGTAGGGGATGGTCGGCAGGAACACCGAGGCCGTCTCGCCGCGCCGGCGCGAGCGCACGAAGCGCCCGACGGCCTGCGCGAAGAACAGCGGGGTCGAGATGGTGGTGGCGTACACGCCGACCGCGAGCCGCGGTACGTCGACGCCCTCGGACACCATGCGGACGGCGACCATCCACCGGTCGTTGCTCGCGGCGAACTCGTCGATCCGCTTCGAGGCGCCGGTGTCGTCCGACAGCACGACGGTGGCCTTGCTCCCCGTGATCTCCCGGATGAGCTTGGCGTAGGCCCGCGCGGAGTCCTGATCGGCGGCGATGACCAGCCCGCCCGCGTCGGGGATGCCCTTCCTGACCTCGGTCAGCCGCTGGTCGGCGGCGCGCAGCACGTTCGGCATCCAGTCGCCGCGCGCGTCGAGCGCCGTGCGCCAGGCCTGCGAGATGGCGTCCTTGGTCATCGGCTCGCCGAGGCGCGCGGCGATCTCGTCACCGGCCTTGGTGCGCCAGCGCATGTTGCCGCTGTAGGAAAGGAAGATGACGGGCCGCACGACCCCGTCGCCGAGCGCGTTCCCGTAGCCGTACGTGTAATCGGCGGAGGACCGCCGAATGCCGTCGTTCCCTTCCTCGTAAGCGACGAAGGGAATGGGATTCGTATCGGACCGGAAGGGCGTACCGGTGAGCGCGAGCCGCCGGGTCGCCGGGTCGAAGGCCTCCAGGCAGGCCTCGCCCCAGGACTTCGAGTCGCCGGCGTGGTGGATCTCGTCGAGGATGACGAGCGTCTTGCGCTGCTCGCACCGGTTGCGGTGCAGCATCGGCCGCACGCCCACACCCGCGTACGTGACGGCGACCCCGTGGTAGTCCTTGCTGAGCGGCCCCGCGGAGTAATCGGGATCCAGCCGGATCCCTATCCGGGCGGCGGCTTCCGCCCACTGCTTCTTCAGGTGCTCGGTGGGCGCGACGACGGTCACCTGCTGCACCACGTGGTGGTGCAGCAGCCAGGACGCGAGGGTCAGCGCGAAGGTGGTCTTGCCGGCCCCGGGGGTGGCGACGGCGAGGAAGTCGCGCGGCTGGGTCTCCAGGTACCGGTCCAGCGCACCCTGCTGCCAAGCTCGCAGGGCGCTGGCGGTACCCCACGGCGCGCGGCCGGGGAAGGCGGGTGAGAGGTGGTGGGAGGCGGTAGTAGTCACGGTCTCCGGTTCGGTCTCTCGGCGGCGTTCCCGTCCCGGACGCGCATTCCGGGCAACTCCGGGCGTGCGGTCCGGGCATCGGTACGGCCGGCGGTACGGGCAGTCGTACGTAGGACAACCGGGCCACCTTACCGGCCCCGGCCCGCCCCTCGCGGAGGGACAGGCCCGTGACCTCGGCGCGTGCGGCGAGCGTCACATTCGCGGGTTCAGCGCGCGAACCTCGGCAGCTGGGCTGCGATCTTGGGGACGTCCAGGGCGCCCTGGCACACGTCCAGCACGAAGTGCTCGGCCTCGTCGACGTCGAAGCCGGCGTCCAGCGGGTGGCGGTTCATGTGGAGGAAGACCCAGGTCGCGTACCAGGCGATGCGCTTGTTGCCGTCCACCAGGCCGTGGTTGCGGGCCAGGGATTCCATCAGGGCCGCGGCCTTCTCCCAGATGTCCGGATAGGCGTCCTGGCCGAACACGCTCGACTGTGGGCGCGCGAGCGCCGAATCGAGCAGTCCGTAGTCGCGCACCTCACTGGTCCCGAGCCGCTCCGCGAGGTTCAGCACCTCGGGCAGGGTCAGGAAGTGGGTCACGCAAGCCTCCGGTTCAGCTCGCCGCTGACCTTCAGGACATGCTCGGCCGCCTCGTTGAACAGCCGGGAATGTTCGTTTACGGCCCTGATCACCGCCTCGTGCGCGAAGGACTGCATGCTGCGGCCCTCCGCCTCGGCGCGCTCGCGCAGGGCGTCCAGCTCTTCTTCGGTGAACCTGACGTTGAGACCAGCCATGGCCCGATGGTACCGCGCGGTACCACCCGGTGTCAGCCCTTTTCCCCGCCCCCGCCGCCACGGGCGGCCGCCCGCATGGCCGCCCCGGCGACACCAGCTGCTTCCCGCCCGCCGCCCTCCGAGGCTCCCCCCGGCCCCACCCGCACGCACAGGGCCGACGCCGACCGCATCCAGCCAGCCCGCCCGCCTGCCCGCCTCCCAGGCAATCCCTGGCCCCACCCGCACGCACAGGGAGCCGGATGCCGGCCCCATACAGCCCGCCGGCGTGGGAGGCGCGGGGGTCCGGGGGCGGAGCCCCGGGCAACGGCGCCGCGCCGGACCACGCGCGGTCAGCCCCGCTGCGGCTCCGCATCGAGCCGGGTGGCGACCCACGCCCCCACCAGGGCCACGCAGGCCATCGGCAGGAACACCACCA
Organism: Streptomyces sp. NPDC099050; assembly: GCF_044759865.1. Lineage (NCBI taxonomy): Bacteria > Bacillati > Actinomycetota > Actinomycetes > Kitasatosporales > Streptomycetaceae > Streptomyces > Streptomyces sp. NPDC099050. Next base: position 137,709 of record NZ_JBIWAE010000015.1, read on the forward strand.
CGAACGCCATGGGGTGCGAAGCCCCGCCCCCCTCCACCACGGAGTGCGCCGCCCCCACCGCTCCCCCGCCGAGCGCGGCGAACGCCGCGCCCCCGGCAGCGAGCAGCACCACGTTCGCCAGCGCGTCCGAGATCTGCAGCGACGCGGAGTTCGCCCCCGCCTCCTCCGGCGCCGAAAGCTTCAGCAGCAGCACGCTCGTGGAGCCGATGACGAGCCCCATCCCCAGGCACCCCAGCGCCCACACCAGCGCCAGGGTCCACACCGGCACCCACTCCACGAGTACCGCCGGCGCCCCGGCGATCGACGCCGCGACCATGATCATGCCCAGCACGATCAGCCGTTCCCGGTACGGCTCCACCCGCCCCTGCGACTGCACCCACGAGCCGGCCGCCCACGTCACCCCGCCCAGCGCGAGCGAGAACCCGGCCATCGTCGGGCTCAGACCCCGCTGGGTGACCAGCATCAGCGGTACGAAGCTCTCCGCCGCGATGAACGACCCCGCCGCCACGCCCCGCAGCAGCACCACCGACGGCAGCCCGCGCCGCGCCAGGTAGGTCCCGCGCGGCAGCAGCCCCAGCACGGCGGGCACCATCAGCGCGGCCCCCGCGATCCCCGGAACCAACGACAGCCACCTCAGGTCCTGGGCGGCGTACTGCAGCAGCCCCGCACCGGCCGAGATCCCGAGGGCGAGCCGGATCCGCCGCCGGTCGAACGCCACGGGCGGAGCCTCGGGGTCCACCGGCCCGGAGGCGCTGCGCCGTATCGCGGGCAGCGCCACGGCCAGCGGTACGAAGACCAGTGCGGGTATCCCGAGGAAGACCCACCGCCACCCGAGCTGTTCGGTCACGGTGCCCGCGGCCAGCGGTCCCACGATCGAGGGCACGACCCAGCTCGCGGCGAAGGCCGCCATGATCGCGGGCCTCAGCCGCTCCTCGTAGGCCCGGCTCACCACCACGTACAGCGCGACGATGACCAGCCCGCCGCCGAACCCCTGCACGGCCCGCCCGAGCACGAACATCCACATCGCCCCGGCGGTCCCGGAAAGCACCAGCCCGGCGGCGAAGGACCCGATCCCCACGGTCAGCGGCCGCAGCGGCCCCTGCCGGTCGGCCCACTGCCCGGAGAGCACCATCCCGAAGAGGCTGGTCGTGAAGTAGGCGGAGAAGGCGAAGGCGTAGAGCGCGATCCCGTCCAGCTCCCGGGCGGCCACGGGCATGGCGGTCCCGACGGCGGTGGCCTCGAAGGCGATCAGGAAGATGACGGAGATGATCCCGATGCTGAGCGTCCGGTACGCGGGCCCGAAGATCCCGCCCTGTGGGTGGGGCGGGACGGGGGTGGATGCAGCAGCTCGCTGCGGGAGGACGCTCATCGCCCCAGCGTAAGGTGCGTGACCTGGTATCGACCCTGTCATTTCGGCGTATCCCGCCTCGGTCCCAGGTCCTAAGCCCACCGGGCACCTGAGACCTGCCACGTCTCAGCCGACCGGCCTGCGCTAGCTTCACCCTCATGAACTCATTGGCGCAGGTGTACGAGAGAGAGTTCCGCGTGCGCGGCCTGCGCGAGCAGGGGTGGGGCCGGGGACTGATGGCCACGGCGGCCATCATCTGGCTCTGGATGGGCTACCTGCTCCTTTTCCCCTTCAGTGCCGACCAGGGTGAGAACTTCAAGCCCGTCGAGTGCGAGTCCCGCGCCTTCCACCAGGACAGCAGGAACTTCGCGGTGTCGTACCGCGCGGACGAGGGCGAGCGCTGTGACGCCGAGCGCGACTGGGGACCGATACTCGCCGCTCTCCTCCTCTCCCTCCCCCTGGCCTCGATCGGCACCGGCTTGTACGTCTCCGGCACATCGGCGCTCCGCACCGCCGCCTACGCTGCCGAGATCACGCGCCTGAACGCCACCAGGGAGGCCTGAGCAGCGTCGGGACCAAATCGGCAGCAGCGAGCCCGGACCGCAAGGGCCGCGCACGCACCCCGGACTGTGAACGCGGCATGGCAGTCGCATTGCACCGCCCCCGCACCCCTTCCCCCGCCCTCCCGCGCCCTCGTACGGTCGTACCCATCACCACCACCCAGCCGTGTGCCCGAGTGGTTGAGGGACTCGCCTGCAAAGCGAGTTACGCCGGTTCGATTCCGGTCACGGCTTCTACGGCGAAGGCCGGTCAGGGGAGGCGCTCCCCTGACCGGCCTTCGCCGTACCGTCCCTACGAGGGGCCGCGATCAGCCGGCCGGTAGCGCCGAGGCCTGCTCCGGTAGCCCGCCACCGTCGCGGCAGCCCAGCTCCTTGGCCAGCGCGCGTGCGGCAGCGTGAGCGATGACGAGGTAGTCGTTTGCGAGCTTGGTCTCGCCCTCGCTGTCCCACTGGTCCTGGAAGGCAACGGTGAGCCGCACGGAGCCCGCGGCTCCGGCCCGGGCGCTGACGCAGTCGAACGCCACCGCCCTCTCCTTGTCAGCGCGCACCACCCGCACACCGCCCCCTGCGGCACCCTCCACCGACGGCCGTACCTCCGCGACGCGCTTCCCCGACCCGATCCGGCCGGTCACCACACATGACGGCACAGCCCGGGCCTCCTCCACGGCCTTGGCCATGGCCGAGGCTCCCACGGCCCCCTTGGCGTCCGGGACCAGGTACCAGGACTGCAGGACCCGCCCCAGCGCGTCCGCGCCCGCCTCTCCGAGTAGCCCGGAACACGCCTCGGTCGCCGCGACCTCGGGATTCTTCACGGCAGGAGCCTTCACCTCAGCGTCCGAACCCCCGCACCCGGCCACGAACACCAACCCCGCCACAACCCCCGTGACGCGCACCGCCCGCACCCACGCCATCACAGCGTCCCTTCACGTTTCTCACCGGCAGCATCGAATCCGCCGTTCACGACCGACTGGCCGAAGACGCCACCAGATCCCGGCCGACGGAGTGGCCGACTGCCGACTCCTTGGACGCGGCCGTCGCCAGAGTGTCGACATCCGCCGCCGACATACCCGACCCGGCCGCCGCATGATGGACGGCGGCGTCCGCCGCCCTGCTCGACCTCTCTTCGGCAGCGGCGTACATCGTGGCCACCTTCTTCTCCGTCTCGGCCGTCTTGTCCTCGCCCTCCTTCTTCGCATCCTCCACGAAGTGCTCTGTGACGTCCTCCTGGACCCACTCCAGGACGTCACCGGCGAGCGGTACCAACTCGACGTACTTGCCGCCCGCCGCGGTGATACCTCTATTGATCCACTTCGCAGTGTCCTCGACGCCCTTGACGTACTCCTCGTTGCTGTGAGCGGTCTCGGAGTACATATTCTGGGCCCGGGCCTCCGTCAGCATCCCGGTGATCTGCCCACCCGGGAACACGGCGTTCTCAATCGCCGTGTCCAAGTGCCCGTGCTCCACGCGGTGCACGATGACGTCGTTGACGAGAACCCCGGTGAAGGCCTGGTTGGCGTTGACGATCGCCCCGTACGCTTCCGGATCCTGGCCGACCGCCCCCAGGAAGCGGGCCATGTCAGCCTTGTTGAACTCCGCCATCTCGCCGCTCACCTTGATCTGGGCAGAATGGTGGGCGGCGGACGCCTGCAGGTCGGGTACGTACTCGGCGGCCATCTGGCCGAACCGGCCGGACAGCGCGGCCAGCGGGGCCTTCTCGTCCCCACCCGGCTTCGCGGCGACCAACTCCGGGTTGTCGCTGATTTTCGCGACGACCCGTTCCATGACGTCCGTCATCGGGCCGGTGTGCGGAACGGGCTTCGCGTCCTCGTCGCCCGCCGCGCGGCCCGACACCGCCGCTTCCAGGGCGCCGCCCAGCGCCTCTTGCGCCGCGGGCGGGTCGCCGGCCTTCGCCATGTCGAAGCTGTCCGTGTAGGGCTTCTTGTCGAGCATGTAGTCGACCATGCCCTGCTCCTTGCCGTGCTGACCGCCGACCGGCTTGTCGTCCTTGGTGACGATGCCGTCGCCGTTGGAGTCCTCGCGGACCGGCTCGTTGAAGAAGGCCGTCGCCGCGTCCGGGTTGTTGCCGAGCGCCTCCATCAGGCCCGTCAGCGGGTAGAAGCCCCGTCCACCGCCCTCGCCCTGGTTGAGGACCGAGTCGAGGCCGTACGGGGTGTGGGACTCCCAGGCCTTCGGATCCTTGCGGTCCACGGCGACCATGTCGCGGCCGACCGAGGTCAGGAACTCCTTGTCGTACGTGCCCTCACGGATCAGCGCACCGAGCGCCTGATAGCCGTAGATCGTCGTCACACCGCCGGTGACCTGCATCTCCCTGCGGCCGGCCCGCATCAGCTCGGTCGTCCACGCGGCGTCGAGGTGGTTCGGCACGTCCTTGTGCGTGGCCAGGCCGAGCATCGCGCCCATGTCGCTCTGGATGTTCGCGACCATCAGCGCACGGTCCCTGCCGGCCGGACCGAGCCCGGTCGCGTCCAGGGACATGGTGGCGTACATCTCCAGCGTGCCCTCGGCGCCGACCGTCCGGTAGAAGCCCGTCGCGAACTCGGGGTCCTCCCGGTTGTCGTCGAGCAGGTCCTCCAACTCGCGCAGCGCCTCGGGGTTGCGGGCCGTGCCGCCGTCACCCGTGACCTTCTTCATCAGGGCGGCCGCCCGGTCCACTTGTTCGGCGTCCAGGGTGGCGTACTTCGGCGCGGTGAAGTTGTTGTCGTCCGTGACGTTGGCCTGGAGCGCGCGGACGAGGGAGTCGTCCGCGTCCTGGGCGTCCTCGACGGCCCGGTTGACCCGGTCCTGCCACAGGCCCTGGTTCTTGCGGAGCGTGGCCTGGTAGTCCGGATCGTGCTGGGCCGCGTACCGGTCCTGCGCATCGGCGAGCGGTATGGCGGACACCCGCCCGCTCTCGTCTATTCGAAAACCGGCGGCCGGGGCGTCCGCGACCAGCTTCTTGATCTGCTCCTGGACCGCCTTGATGGTGGCGTGGCCGTCGGTGAGCAGGAGGTGGATGCCCTTGGCTTCGCGGGCCGCGTCGTCGAACTCCTTGGCCGTCTTGTCCACGAGCGAGCGGGCGACGCCCGCGGTGACTCCGCTCCACTGGGCCTTGTCCGACTTGGTCTTCATGCCGTCGCGTGCCGACCCCGCCAGCTCGTCCAGCTTCTTGACCATCGCGGCCCAGTCGGTGATCGCGGTCTGGAGGGAGCCCAGGGGCGCGTTCATGACGTTCTCGTACGTCAGCACGTGTCCGACACCTTCGTCTTGTTCACTTGAGCAGCTCGTCGATCTTGGAGGCCGTGAAATCGGCGTGCAGCTGCTGCTCTTCCTTGGCGTGCGAGGAGAGCGAGTGGTTGAGGCCGTTGGAGATGTTCGCGCAGGCGGCGACGAGGGTCCTGAGCTGGCTCTCCCAGCGGGTGTTGACCTTGAGCAGGGCCGCCCCGCTCGCAAAGCCCTCGCGCGTGAGCGCGCCGGCCGCCTCTACGGTGGAGGCGGCGGCGTGCTTGCCGTCGCTGGAGAGTCGGGTGTGGAGCTTGTAGGCCTCGGAGCCGACCTCGCCGATGCGGTCCTGGTCGAGCTCCAGATCGGCACTGCCGCCGCCGGGGCCGGGCGCGGCGGGGACGCTGTTGAGCCGCATGGTGACGTTGGCGGCGGCAGTGCTCCGGGCCGTGGACCATTCCTCGTCGAACGACATGTGGTGGCCTTCCCTTCCGGGTGCGGTGGTTTACGGTTCCATGCCTCGGCGCGAGTCAGCGGCTCCGGCGCCGGAGGGCAACGGCGGTGACGGCTCCCCCGATGAGCACGCAGGCACCAAGCCCGAGCGCGATCCACGGCAAGCTGCCGCTGCCGCCTCCCGTTGCCTTCGCCTCGGCCTGGGGCGCGGGGGCCGCCTGGCCGGAGGGAGCGGTGGAGGAGGGCGCCGACGGGGCCTTCGTGCCCGTCCCGCCGCCGGCTGCGGCCAGGTCGGGGATCGGGTAGACGTCCGCGGGGCCGGGGTCGCCGGGGGTGGGCACGGCGATGCGGGGGCGGACTGCGCCGTAGCCAACGAAGTCGCTGCGCGCGGCGCCGTCGACTGGCTTACCGGCAGTGTTCATCATGACCCGGAGCACCTGGTTGTTGGTCCAGTCCGGGTGTGCGGACCAGATCAGCGCGGCAGAGGCGGAGGCGAGGGCGGTGGCGTCACTTGTTCCGTGGCTTGTGCACAGGCCGGTCTTGCCGCCACAAGCCGTGACAATGTCCGCTCCAGGCGCAGACAGATCTACCTGAGAACCGTGCTGCGACTCCGCCGTCGCCTTGCCGTTCTTGTCGACGGCTCCGACCCCCACCACTCCTGGCGTCGCGGCTGGGTAGAGAACACCATTCGACCCGTCTCCGCGATTACCGACGCCAGCAAAGATCAGCTTCCCCTTAGCCAGGGCGTACTTCACCGCAGCAAGGCGTTCCGGATCCTCATCACCCGAAGCCAGCGAAATACTGATGATTTTCGCTTCTGTGTCAGCTGCATAGCGGATCGCAGCAGTCCAGGCCACGTTTTTTACGTCAACATTCCCGGGAACACGAATCGGGAGAATCTTGGCCCCGGGCGCGAGCCCGAATGCCCCGTCCCCACTCGGGTGGTTCCCTGTAGCAGCAATAAGCGCTGCCATGGTGGTTCCGTGCTTATCCCAGTCCGTTCGCTCGTCACCCTCGTACGACGTCGCGAAGTCCTTTCCAGGGAGAACCTGCCCTTCCAGTTCAGGGATACGGTCTACACCGCTGTCGATCAGCGCGACCGTGACTCCCTTGCCCGTACTGATCTTCCAGATGTCGTCAGCCTTCATCGCCGTGAGATGCCACTGCCGCGACCGGATGGTCTCCGCGTGAGCCGGGGTCGCAGCAACCCCAACCAGCAGCAGACCCACCAGAGCCGCGGTCGCCCGACGCTTTTCCATCCCGTGCAACGCCCGCTCCACTCAGTCGATCACCGGCGGAACGACGTTGCGGTCGCCCTGCCACGTTTCTTCGTCCTCGGCCAGGTAGTCAGGGCGCTCGCCTTGCCGACCGTCGCCACGTCGCCCCGGAGCATGCGCACCCGCGCCGCCGTGCCCCATCGGTCCCCCTGCAGGCCCCGCGCCCGATCCACCACGAATCAGTCCGGAACCTCCCTGGGTAAACGGCTGGCCACCAGAGATTGAGCGACCACCCACGTTCGACTGGCGCCCACCGACGACACCGCCTGGCTCAGTTGCAAGGCGTCGCCCGGCCATGGCTCCGCCGAGACCGCCGTGCGCACCGGCACCGCCCATACCCATGCCGCCGCCCATACCCATGCCGCGCCCGGCTGCTTGGCCTCCCTCGCCACCGATGACCGTCCCCCTGGGAATACTCGCGCCCGGGCCACCGGGCGTCACCGGCCGACCGCCCGAGATCCCACTGTCGCGCGGGGGCAGCCCAGCAACACCGCCTATTCCGCCACCCTTCCCACCAATGCCTCCGGGACTGGGGATACCTCCGGGACCGAAGCCGCCAGGGCCGACTCCACCGATCGGCCTCTGAACACCACCGCCCGGCGGCATAGTCAGGGGAGGAACGAACCCTCCTGGAGGAACACCCAGACCGCTACCCCCTGGTCCGACCGGTCCCGGGCCTCCGGGCACCCCAGAGACAGGGGGAAGGGTCGTACTCGGCGTGGGGCCAACGGTGTCGAGACCGGTGCCAATACTCCGGTCCGGAGGTGCCGGAACGGGGCCCGGTGTCGACCCTGTCGGCGGAAGCCCGCTACCGGCCGGTGACGGCTGCGGGCCGGATACAGAACTGGAGTCATGCGACGAACCGCTGGGACCGATTACTGTCGGGGCAAACGACGAACCGCCTCCCCCAACAGCACCCTGAACACTTCCTCCAGAAGCGCTTCCAGAACGCGACGCATCGGTGTCCATGGAAACTCCCTGCGGAATGAACGGCTCCGGCAGCTTCGGAAATGTCGGAACCTCCGCCATCTCCATCCCAGTAGCCGAAGCCTCGTACCCCTGCGCCAGCTTCGTCATCTGCTGGATCGCCTGCTGTCGGTCGCCACTCAGCTTCGAGTGGGCCTGCTGGCCGATCTGTTGCGCGTCCGGGTCGTTGCGGTACTCGCGGGAGGCCTCCAGGTTGGCGGCGGCCCCCTTGTCGTACGTCGGCATGTTGGCCTTGACCTCGATGACGACCTGGCTCGCCTGCGTGAGGTGCTTGCCGCCCTCGGCGCTGTACTCGCTCAGGCGCAGCGTCGCGTTGCCCGTGCGGCTCACCCAGTCCTGGAACGCCGTGGCCGATTCGCCCTCCCAGCCGGTCACCCGGTGATCCTTGAGGCTTTCGCCGATCTCCTTGATGGTCGCCGCGGCGTCCGTCAGCTGGGCCCCGCGGGTCTTGAGGGTTTCCGCGTTGGCCGAAGCGAGCATGGCCAGCAGCTGCTGGTGCGTGTGGCTCTCGAAGTTCGTCGTCATCAGAGACCCTCCACCTGCGACGTTCCGGTCCCGGATGACTGCGAAGCCGAGCTGTGCGGAGGCGGCGGGGCCAACGGGTCCCGTTCCGGGACGTAGTTCGCGTCGGCCTGCTTGCTGATCGCCAGCATCCGCCGCTTCGTGTCCTCGTCCACGCCCGCGAAACCGCGGCCGCTCGTCTGGATCGCGATGCTGAGCCCCTCGATCTGCTCGGCCAGCCCCTTAGACAGCGCAAGCAACTGCGTGTGCACATTCGAGTAGGCCGTGAACAGTCGCGTGGCCTCCGCGAAGCCCTCGCCGAGGGAGTTCTCCGGGAGGGTGCCGTCCGCCAGTTTCTTGTCGCTCGCCGGGGAGCCGTCCAGCTTCTCCAGCAGACCGTCGACCCGCTTCTTGTAGTCCGTCAGCGATTCGTATTCGACCTGCAGCGCGCCCAGAGCCGCCGGCGAGGCCACGCCCACACCGAAGTCCACTCCGAACACGCCCGGCCCATAGTCCACTGCCACGATGGCCTCCCCGACTCCCCGTCATCCCCGTTCACACCCGCTTCGCACGCATTCGCACACGCACGTCGCCAGTGTCCACAAACACTGTATCGAGAGAGTCCGACAGGCCCAAGTTCCGAGTTGCAGGTGCAATCAGGGTCACAAGGTCACGAGTTGGGCGCCGCCACCGCCGCCGATGGCCGGATCGGGAGCCTGTTGACCGGGCGGCCCGTGGCCGCGCGGACCGCCGAGGCCACCGCCGCCGGGGCCGTGACCACCGGGACGGCGCTCGCCGGCTTGGCGCCGAAGGGGGCCACCACGTCGCGTTCCTCGACGAGTTTGACGATGCGGACCGTCGGGGCGTCCAGGGCGGTGGGCAGGGCGTAGCCCGTCAGGTCCGGGTGGCGGATCAGGCCCGAGGCCGTGCGGAGGTTCTCCGTCAGGGCCGCGCCCACGCCCTGGATGACGCCCGCTTCGATACGGGCTTCCAGCTGGCGGGGGTTGAGGACGCGGCCGACGTCCTGGGCGACCGCGAGCTCCACAACGCGCACCGACCCCAGCTCGATGTCGACGTCGACCACCGCGCGGATCGCGCAGAAGGCGAGGCCGACGAAGGCGTCGCCCTGACCGTCGCCGTCCAGCGGCTCCGTCGGGTGCGGGCGGCACTGGGCCGTGGCCCAGAGTTCCTTGCCCTCCATCGCCTCCGCGACGGTCGTGGAGAACGCGCCGTCGTACGACGTGATCCGGCCATCCGCGATCTGGAGCAGTTCGGTGGACATGCCCAGTTTGTGCGCCATGGGCTGGAGGAGCTGGGTGCGGACCATCTTTGCCGCGCGTTCCACCGCGCCGCCCGAGACCCAGGTGTGGCGGCCGTGCGCGGAGGGGCCCGCCGGCGGCTGGTCGGTGTCGACCGGGGCCGTGACGACCTCGTCGACGCCCAGGATCTCCTGGACGATCTGGCGGGCGAGGGTGGAGAAGCCCTGGCCGGTGTCGACGGCCGCGCAGATGACCGTGGCCGCGCCGCCGACGACCTTCACCGTGGCCGTGGACACCTCGTCGGTGCCCTCGGCGCCGAGCATGTGGACCATGCCGACCCCGTACCCGACCCCGCGCCGCACCGCGCCCGGCTCGCCCGCGCCCTCCAGGCCGCCGGGGAGCAGCCAGTCCTCCTCCGGGGTGTCCTTGGGGAGGGCGGGCAGCTCGTGGTCGCGGACCGCGCGCAGGAGTTCCGCCACGGGGGCGGGGCAGGTGACGGTCTGGCCGGTCGGGAGCAGGTCGCCGGTGGCCAGGACGTTGCGCAGGCGGAGTTCGGCGCCGTCGATGCCGAGGGCGGCCGCCAGCTTGTCCATCTGGCCCTCGTAGGCCGCGCAGACCTGCATGGCGCCTTCGCCGCGCACATGGCCAGACGGGGGGTTGTTCGTACGGACCGCCCAGCCTTCCACGAAGGCGTGCGGGACCACGTACGGGCCGCAGGCGAAGGCCACCGCGGCGGCCAGGGATTCCGAGGAGGCGTCGGCGTAGGCTCCGGCGTCCATCAGGATCTGGGCCTCGACCTTGACCAGCCGGCCCTCCAGGTCCGCGTGGTGGCGGTAGCGCAGCAGCGTGGGGTGCCGGTGGGCGTGGCCGAGGAAGGACTCCTCGCGGGTGGCGGCCAGCTTCACGGGGCAGCCGGTGCGCAGGGCCAGCAGGCCGAGCGGGAGCTGGAACGCTGCGTCCTCGCGGTCGGCCGTCGCGCCCGGGACCCCGGTGACCACGACCCGTACGCGGTCCGGTTCCAGCCCGAAGCAGGCGGCGGCCAGGTCGCGGTCGGTGTGCGGGTCGGTGGAGGCAGTGTAGATCTCCACGCCGCCGTCCGGGCGCGGTACGGCCAGCCCGGCCTCGGCCCCGATGGGGGCGGGGTCCTGGCGGCCGATGCGGTAGAGGCCCTCGACGACGACGTCGCCGGTGGCTTCGGGGTCGCCGTAGCGCAGCGGGATGTGCCGGATCAGGTTGCCGTCGGGGTGCAGGTCGGGGGCGCCGAAGGCCTGTTCGGGGTCGGTGACCGGGTCCAGGAGCTCGTACTCGACGGCGATCGCGGCGGCCGCGAGGCGTGCGGTGTCCGGGTGGTCGGCGGCGACGGCGGCGATGGGCTCGCCGTGGTGGCGGACCACGTCGTGCGCGAAGACGGGCCGGTCGGCGATGCGGCGGCCGTGCGTGGTGGCGCCGGGGACGTCGGCGTGGGTGACGACGGCCCGCACGCCGGGCATCTCGGCGGCGGCGGAGGTGTCGATGGAGAGGATGCGGGCGTGGGCGTGCGGGGAGCGCAGCACGGCGGCCCAGAGGAGGCCCTCGGCCCACAGGTCGGCGGCGTAGGGGAAGGTGCCCTCGGTCTTGGCGCGGGTGTCGGTGGCCGGAACGGACGCGCCGATGCCGCGCGGGACCGCCGACTCCGACGGCTCCGCGCCCTCGGGCAACGGTGTCGTGACCGATACCGGGACCGTCGCCGCGTCGTGGGCGCTCACGCCGTGCCTCCCTCGTGGTTGCCGTGGTTGCCCTGGTTGCCCTGGTTGCCGTGGATTCCGTGGTCGCCCTGGCTGCCCTGGTTGCCTTGGTGTCCCTCGCTGCCCCGGTGGCCCGCGTCGCCCTGCATCCCGTGGAACCCGCCCTCACCCGGCGGGGCCTGGTGCGGGATCCGTGCCTCGGCCGAGGCCGCGGCGGCGGCTTCCGCCGCCGACCCGCGCTCGGCCACGACCTCGCGCACGGCCTCGATGACGCCCGAGTACCCGGAGCAGCGGCAGAGGTTGCCGCACAGCGCCTGGCGGGTCTCCAGCTCGCTGGGGGCGTGGTTGCCTTCCAGCAGGTCGTGGATGGTCATGGCCATGCCGGGCACGCAGAACCCGCACTGCACCGCACCCGACCTGCACAACGCCTCTTGTACGTCCGACAGTTCCCCGTCGGTCGCCAGACCTTCCACGGTCCGGACCTCGCTGCCCGCGGCGGTGGCGGCGGGGACGAGGCAGGAGGCGACGAGCCGGCCGTCGACCTGCACGGCGCAGGCGCCGCATTCGCCCTGGGAGCAGCCGTCCTTGGCGCCGGCGAGGCCGAGGCGCTCGCGCAGCACGTAGAGGAGGGACTCGCCGATCCAGGCGCCGGTGACGGGACGGTCGGCCCCGTTGACGCGCAGGACGTAGGAGGCCGACGGGTGCTCGTGCTGGGCGACCGCCCCGGCGTCCGCTCCGGACGCCCCCTCGGCGGCTTCTTCCTCGTACGTCGCCCCCTCGGCCGGAACCCCTTCGGCCGTCCCCGCCGGAGCCTGCTCGACAGCCAGGTCGGCGTCGTCCGTACCCGGCACGGGCCCGGCCCCGGCTCCGTTCTCGGCCCCGGCTCCGCCCGGGCCCCCGGCTTCGTCCCGGGCCTCGCTCCCGGCTTCGCCCTCGGTCCCCGGATGCTGCCGTTCCCCGGAGTCCGGAACCTGCGCCGGGCCGTGGGCGGCTTCGATGTCGTGCGGGGCCGGGTGGACCGGCTCCCCCTCCAGCGGGGTACCGACCCCCGGGCCGCCCAGCACGCGCGGTCCGCGCCCCAGGGTCTGGCCGAAGGATCCGCCGGCCGGTGCGGAAGCCACGGGAAGCACCCCGGAGCCCAGCGCGTCGGAGCCCAGCGGACCAGAATTCAGCGGACCGGAATTCAGCGCATCGGACTCCAGCGCATCGGAACCCAACGGGCCGGAACCCAGCGGGTCCGGACCCGCCCCGTCCCCGCCCGGCTGCTGCGCCACGTACCCGCGCGCACCCTCGAAGTCCGGCTGCGTCGCCCACGGGGCCGCGGCCCCGCCCGGCAGCGTCGCGGGGGCCCGGCTCCAGTCGGCCGCGGCCGCGAGCTGCCCGAAGCTGCCGGTGTCGCCGGCGCCGCCCGGGGTCCACACGTCGCTCGCCGCCGCCTCGGGGAAGCGCCACTCGGCGGTCGCCCCCGGTTCGTGCGCGCCGGCCCGGCTCCCCGCGAAGGACTCCCCGACGGACTCCCCGGCGGAGTTCCCGAAGGAGTCCCCGTAGGGACCCGCGAAAGGCTCCGCGAAGGGTTCGCCGAACGACTCCCCGTAGGGCTCCGCGACGGGCTCGGCCACCGGCTCCGCCGCCGGATCCGCGAACGCCGCGGCCACCGAGGCCGGGATCGGCACCGACGCCGGGATCGGCGCCCGCGCGGCGGCCCCCGAAGCCCCCGTCGCACCCGCACCCGCACCCGCGTCCGCCGGAGCCGCCGCGCCCGCCTCGGGCCACTGCACCGGGATCGTCCACGTGCCCGTGGCCGCGGGGTCCGTGCTCCCCGTGCCCAGCGGCACGATCATCGGCGGCGGCACGTAGCCGTGCCCGGGGGCCGCGAGGGGCTCCCCGGTGCCGAGCGCGTCCAGCATGTCCTGCGGCAGTTTCACGAAGGCCGTCGCGTCGGAGTCGTACTCGCCGCCGTGCGGCACCGGCTCCCAGCCCCAGTGGGGTCCCGTGGAGCCCGCGGCACCCGTGTTGTCGTTCTCACTCATGAGCTCAGCGCCCTCCCCAGGGCCCTCCGTGCCAGTACGGCCACCGTCCGCCGCAAATGCAGTACTGCGGGAGCCACCGGCTCCCCCTGGTCGGGCACGCACGCCGCCGCGACGTACTCGCCGAAGGCTTCGAGCGCCTCGGGGGCCAGACTGCGGTCCCCGTCCCAGTCGATCAACGAAGCAACCCACTGCTCGGCTTCCAGCGGCCGCAGCGGCATCGGGGCGACCGCGCCGATCGCGCAGCGCACGCCCCGGCGCGCCGGGTCCAGTACGAGCCCTACGGACGCCACCGCGCGCCCCGGTCCCGTACGGCCCGTGGCCTTGAGGAACACCTGCGGCGCGTGCAGCAACGGCACCCGCACGAAGCCGATCAGCTCTCCGGGGCGGAGCATCTCCCGGCCGGCGAGCAGGTGCGAGACCGGGATCTCGCGCCGCGATCCGCCGGGCCCGACGATGATCAGTACGGCCTCCAGCGCGGCCAGCACGGGCAGCGCGTCACCGGTCGGCGCGGCCGTGGCGATGTTGCCGCCGAGCGTGCCGGCGTTGCGGATCTGCGGCGGGCCCGCGGCGCGCGCGGCGGCGGCCAGGGCCGGGATCAGCGCGGCGAAGTCGGGCCGGCCCATGCGCGCGTGCGTGAGTCCGGCGCCGAGCAGCGCGTGGCCGTCCTGGTACTGCCAGCCGCGGATCTCGTTGATCCGGCCGAGGCCCACCAGGGCGGCGGGGCGCAGGAGTCCCGCGTTGACGGCGGCCATGAGGTCGGTGCCGCCCGCGACGGGGACGGCGGCGGGCATGGCCGCGAGCGCCGCCACGGCCTCGTCGAGCGAGGCCGGCAGCGTCACGGACTGCGCCGCGTTCCCCGCCCGCGGGTCGCTGCGGGGCTCCTGGGACGAGTCCCGTGCCTGCGGTGCGTGCGGTGCGTGCGTGGTCAACCCAGCTGCCCCTTCCCGATGTCCCGGTCCCGGCGCTCACGCCTGTCCGCCGTACGGTACGTGCTCACCGCCGGGACGTGGCAACTCTGGCACATCTTCCGGAGCACCGGACGCGAGGGTCCACCGCCCGCGCACCACCGGCGCACCACCCCCTCGAAACCCCGCGCGCGGCCCCCGCACCAGCCGCGGCATTCACCGTGATCCGGCCGCGATCCGACTGCGATCCGGCCGTGATCCGGTGCCGCCGGGGCCTCCGCCCGGAGCTCCGCCGGGGCCTGTCCCGACCCCGATCCGGAGGCCCCGTCTCGGGGCCCCGTCCCCGGGCCCGGTCCCGGGGCCCGTCACACGTTCGGGGGCGCTCCCTCGATCGGGCGTCCGAGCACTCCGGGCCGGCGCTGCCACGGCAACGGGCCGCCCGGCGGCCGGTAGTCGACCCCGAGGGCGTCCAGCCGCCGGTAGTGGGCCGCCATCCGCGCCTCGAAGTCCGCGTAGTCCCGCTCCGCGGGCTCCGGCAGCCGGGACCACACCGCTTCGGCGAAGGCCGCGAGGCGCGGGAACACCTGGTAGTCGACGCGGCTCTGGTCCTCCATCACCTCGGTCCACACGTTGGCCTGCGCGCCCAGCACGTGGGCGGCGGCCTCTTCGGACAACTTCGGCGGTACCGGCTCGAACCGGTACACATCCTCCAATGTCCGCACGTACCCGATGGGCATCGGCTCGTCCTCGCCGCCCGCCTGACGGTGGTCCAGGTACACCTGCTGCTCGGGGCACATCACCACGTCGTGGCCGGCCTCCGCGGCGGCGATGCCTCCCGCGTAGCCGCGCCAGGAGGACACGGCCGCTCCCGGGGCCAGTCCGCCCTCCAGGATCTCGTCCCAGCCGATGAGCCGGCGGCCGCGCTCCGCGAGCCAGCCGTCGAAGTGCCGGATGAACCAGGACTGCAGACCGTCCTCGCCGTCGACCCCCAGCTCCCGGATCCGCTCCTGCGCCGCCGCGGAGGCCTTCCACTGCGCCTTGGGGCACTCGTCGCCGCCCACGTGCACGAAGGGCGAGACCTCCGCCGGGAAGATCTCCAACAGCTCCTCGAAGACCCCCTCGTAGAACCGCAGGACGGCCTCGGTGGGCGCGAGCACGTTCTCGTTGACGCCCCAGTCGTCCCACACCTCCAGCGCCGCCGTGTCCACCACGTCCGTGTTCCCGAGCTCCGGATACGCGGCGATCGCGGCCTGCGAGTGCCCCGGCACGTCGATCTCCGGCACCACCCGCACGTGCCGCTCCGCCGCGTACGCGACGATCTCGCGCAGGTCGTCCTGGGTGTAGAAACCGCCGTGCGGGGTCTCGTTCCACAGCGGCGAGGCCCGGTGGCCCCACCGGCTGCGGGCCCGCCACGCGCCGACCTCGGTGAGCCGCGGGTAGCGCTTGATCTCGACCCGCCAGCCCTGGTCGTCCGTCAGGTGCAGGTGCAGCACGTTGAGCTTGTGGGCGGCGAGCAGGTCGATGTACCGCAGCACCGCGTCCTTGGGCAGGAAGTGCCGGGCCACGTCGAGCATCAGCCCGCGCCAGCCGAAGCGCGGGCCGTCCGCGATCCCGATGTACGGGAGGCTCCAGGTCCGGCCGGGCAGGGGGGCCTTGCGGTGGGCGTCGGAACCCAGGAGCTGACGCAGTGTCTGGGCGCCCCAGAACAGCCCGGCCGGGCTCGCGCCGGTCAGCTCCACGCCGTCGGCGCCGACGGTGATCCCGTACGACTCCGGCCCGAGTTCACCGGCACCTCCGGGGTCGATCCGCAGCCGTACGTCGGCGCGCGCGCCGGCCGCGGCCGGCGGCAGGCTCCAGCCGGTGGCGGACCCCAGCTCCCGGCGCAGCCACCGGGCGACACCCTCGGTGCCCGGCCCTGCCTCCAGAACCGGCTCGGGCCCCAGGATGAGGCGGCGGCCGCCCCCGTCCGGAACCGCGACCTGGGGTACGGGGATCAGGTCCATGCGTCAGCCCTTCACAGCAGCCAGCCTGTTGCACGGTACGCAACGCCCGTTCCGCACCGTGCTCGTCGCGGCCGACCCTAGCCCGCCCCGAGGGCACGGAAAAGGCCCCCGGTGCGCAAAGCCGCGCACCAAGGGCCTTCGTCCCGTTCCAGGAGGGCCGGACGGACTACTTCCCGTCCTTGCCACCCTTGTCCTTGTCCCCGCCGGGGCCCATGGACTCGTAGATCTCCTTGCACATGGGGCAGACCGGGTACTTCTTCGGGTCCCGGCCCGGCACCCAGACCTTGCCGCAGAGCGCGACGACGGGGGTGCCCCCGAGCGCGCTCTCCATGATCTTGTCCTTCTGGACGTAGTGGGCGAAGCGCTCGTGGTCGCCGTCGCCGTGGGACACCTGCGGCGTCGGCTCTACGAGGGTCCCCGTACCAGTCCCGCGATCGGGCTCAAGAGTGCTCATGACGCCAGGGTACCGAGTCCCTCGCGCGCGAGGGATCCGCGGCCACCGCCCCGGGCCCGGCCCGCCCGCGCCCCCGCCCCGGGCTCAGTTCAGCGACGGGTCGTCCGCGTACGTGGCCACCATGGCCAGCTCGCTGCGCTGGCGCCGCAGCACGGCTCGCCACAGCCTTCCCGGATCCGGGAAGGAGATGTCGCCCGGCTCGGAATCGACCACGTACCAGGCGCCCACGCCCAGTTCCTCCTCCAGTTGCCCCGGGCCCCAGCCCGAGTACCCGGCGAAGATGCGCAGGGCCCCCAGGGCCGCCGCGAGGAGTTCGGGCGGGGCCTCCAGGTCCACCAGGCCGATCGCCCCGTGCACCCGGCGCCAGCCGAGCGGACCCTCCTCGCCCGGGATCACCGCCAGCCCCAGCGCCGAGTCCAGCGCCACCGGGCCGCCCTGGAAGACCACTCCGGGGTTCTTGGCCAGCGGAGCCCAGGGCAGCAGGACGTCACCGACGCCCACCGGGGTGGGGCGGTTGAGGACGACACCGAGCGAACCCTGGTCGTCGTGGTCGAGCAGCAGGACGACCGCGCGGTCGAAATTCGGGTCCGCGAGGGCGGGGGTGGCCACGAGCAGCCGCCCTGTGAGGGAGGACACCTCGGTCATGGCCACATGGTCTCGCACATTCGCCCGCGAGGGGGAGTGAGCGGCACATCAAGGCCGTACGCAGCTCAGGGCGCACGGCGGGAGTTCGGGGCGCGCGGGGCACGCCGGCCGGCCCCCGCGCGGAAGGAGACGCTCCGCCACCTGGCGGGCACCCAGGGTGTTGTGCCGAATTCATGACAGTCCTACGGCCCCGTCAGCCTTACGAACAGGGGGGTCATGCCCCTTACCCTTTTCACTGGCCCCCTGCCCACCCCTCTCCGGAACGCGAGATTCATGACCGGCATCAGTGACGATGTACTGCTTGTCCACGGCGGAACCCCGCTCGAGGGCGAGATCCGTGTCCGCGGCGCGAAGAACCTCGTACCCAAGGCGATGGTCGCCGCCCTGCTCGGCAGTGAGCCCAGCCGGCTGCGCAACGTTCCCGACATCCGGGACGTCCGGGTCGTGCGCGGGCTGCTCCAGCTGCACGGGGTGACCGTCAAGCCCGGCGACGAACCGGGCGAGCTGGTGCTCGACCCCACGTACGTCGAGAGCGCGAACGTCGCCGACATCGACGCCCACGCGGGCTCCTCGCGCATCCCGATCCTGTTCTGCGGCCCGCTGCTGCACCGCCTCGGCCACGCCTTCATCCCCGGCCTCGGCGGCTGCGACATCGGCGGCCGTCCGATCGACTTCCACTTCGACGTGCTGCGCCAGTTCGGTGCGACCATCGAGAAGCGCGAGGGCGGTCAGTACCTGGAGGCCCCGCAGCGGCTGCGCGGCTGCAAGATCCGCCTGCCCTACCCGTCGGTCGGCTCGACCGAGCAGGTGCTGCTGACGGCCGTCCTGGCCGAGGGCGTCACCGAGCTCAGCAACGCCGCCGTCGAACCGGAGATCGAAGACCTCATCTGCGTCCTGCAGAAGATGGGCGCGATCATCTCCGTCGACACCGACCGGACCATCCGGATCACCGGCGTGGACCGCCTCGGCGGCTACAACCACAAGGCGCTCCCGGACCGGCTGGAAGCCGCCTCCTGGGCGTCCGCGGCCCTCGCCACCGGCGGCAACATCTACGTGCGCGGCGCGCAGCAGCGTTCGATGATGACCTTCCTGAACACCTTCCGCCGGGTCGGCGGGGCGTTCGAGATCGACGACGACGGCATCCGCTTCTGGCACCCGGGCGGTCCGCTCAACGCGATCGCGCTGGAGACGGACGTCCACCCCGGCTTCCAGACCGACTGGCAGCAGCCGCTGGTCGTGGCGCTGACCCAGGCCACCGGCCTCTCGATCGTCCACGAGACGGTCTACGAGTCCCGCCTGGGCTTCACCTCCGCGCTCAACCAGATGGGTGCGCACATCCAGCTCTACCGGGAGTGCCTGGGCGGCAGCGCCTGCCGTTTCGGCCAGCGCAACTTCCTGCACTCGGCCGTCGTCTCGGGGCCCACCAAGCTCCAGGGCGCCGACCTGGTCATCCCCGACCTGCGCGGCGGGTTCTCGTACCTGATCGCGGCGCTCGCCGCCGAGGGCACCTCGCGGGTCCACGGCATCGACCTGATCAACCGGGGCTACGAGAACTTCATGGAGAAGCTCGTGGAACTGGGCGCCAAGGTCGAGCTCCCGGGCGGGGATCTCGTCTAGATCCGCCCAGATAGATCCACTAGATCCACCCAGACCATCCCAGAACGCCCCCACGGGCCCGTACAGGGCCCGTGGGGGCGTTCTGGCTCCCGGAGGCCACTCGGGCGCCGGGAGCGCCAGAGGCGGCCACCCGGTGCCGGGTGGCCGCCTCTGGCGTACCGCTTGTCGCGTACTACGTACTACTGCCGTCCCGGGGGCCGGTGCGGCCCTCGGCACAAGGGCGGACTACTTGCCCTTGGCGGCTTCCTTGAGCTTGGAGCCCGCGGAGACCTTCACGCTGTAGCCGGCCGGGATCTGGATGGGGTCGCCGGTCTGCGGGTTGCGCGCGGTGCGAGCGGCACGGTGGGTGCGCTCGAAGGTCAGGAAGCCGGGGATGGTGACCTTCTCGTCGCCCTTGGCGACAATCTCGCCGACGGTCTCGGCGAGCGCGGCCAGAACGGCGTCGGCGTCCTTGCGGGTCACCTCGGCGCGCTCGGACAGAGCGGCCACCAGCTCACTGCGGTTCATGTTGTACTCCCGTGTTCAACGTGCCTTAGAGGCGTGAGATCGAAGCCGATGCTGCCAGGGCCCTAGGACAGTCCCCGGACCCGGGTCTGACGTCAGACCCTCTCGCCCGGTTACGCATCCTGCCCCCACCACCGGCGGGAAAGCCAATCCGGCACCCGCCGGGGTCACACGAAAAGCGCCACAGTCACGCCGCGGTGACGCTCCGTCCGCGCCAGAAGGCGTCCGGACGGGTGTCCGGAGACGCGGACCGCGGGCCACGCGGGCATCCCCGCAACCCTATGGGCGGCCCGGGGGGCCCGCATCCCGCGACGCGCCGGGGATCAGACGGAGGTGGGCGCCGTCACAGCCGCGGAGGCGGCCTTGCGGACGGCTCCGGCGACCGCGCCGGCCACCTTGTCGTTGAAGACCGACGGGATGATGTAGTTCGCGTTCAGCTCGTCCTCGCCGACCACGTCGGCCAGGGCGCTCGCGGCGGCCAGCATCATGTCGGTGTTCACGGTGCGGGACTGGGCGTCCAGCAGACCGCGGAAGACGCCCGGGAAGACCAGCACGTTGTTGATCTGGTTCGGGAAGTCGGAACGGCCGGTGGCCACGACGGCCGCGGTCTGGCGGGCGATCGCCGGGTCCACCTCGGGGTCCGGGTTCGCGAGCGCGAACACGATCGCGCCTTCCGCCATGGCGGCCACGTCCTCGCCGGACAGGACGTTGGGGGCCGAGACACCGATGAACACGTCGGCGCCGACCACGGCCTCCTTCAGCGTGCCCGTGTAGCCCTCGGGGTTGGTGTTGTCGGCGATCCAGCGCAGCGGGGAGTCCGCGGCCGCGTCGACGAGGTCGGGGCGGTCCGCGTGCACCACACCGTGGATGTCCGCGCTGACGGCGTTCTTGACGCCCGCGGCGAGGAGCAGCTTGAGGATGGCGGTACCGGCGGCGCCGGCGCCCGACATGACCACCTTGACGTCGCCAACGGCCTTGCCCACCACGCGCAGTGCGTTGGTGAGGGCGGCGAGGACCACGATGGCGGTGCCGTGCTGGTCGTCGTGGAAGACGGGGATGTCGAGGGCCTCGCGCAGCCGGGCCTCGATCTCGAAGCAGCGCGGCGCGGAGATGTCCTCCAGGTTGATGCCCGCGAAGCCCGGGGCGATCGCCTTCACGACGGCGACGATCTCGTCCGGGTCCTGGGTGTCCAGGCAGATCGGCCAGGCGTCGATGCCGGCGAAGCGCTTGAAGAGGGCCGCCTTGCCCTCCATCACGGGCAGCGCGGCCATCGGGCCGATGTTGCCGAGGCCCAGCACGGCGCTGCCGTCCGTCACGACTGCGACGGAGTTGCGCTTGATGGTCAGACGGCGGGCGTCCTCGGGGTTCTCGGCGATCGCCATGCACACGCGGGCCACGCCCGGGGTGTAGATCATCGAGAGGTCGTCGCGGTTGCGGATGGGGTGCTTCGACTGCATCTCGATCTTGCCGCCGAGGTGCATCAGGAAGGTGCGGTCGGAGACCTTGCCGAGGCTGACGCCCTCGATCCCGCGGAGCTTCTCGACGATCTCGTCGGCGTGCGCCGTGGACGTCGCCGCGATGGTGACGTCGATGCGGAGCTTTTCGTGGCCGGATGCGGTCACGTCGAGGCCGGTGACCGAGCCACCGGAGGACTCCACGGCGGTGGTGAGCTGGGAGACCGCGGTTCCGCTCGCGGGCACTTCCAGGCGGACCGTCATCGAGTACGAGACGCTGGGCGCCGTTGCCATGGCCGTGTTCCTCTTCTGTCCCTGGTTCTTCTGTACACAGGGCCCAGCACTGCTCCGGCCGAAACGTGGCAGGTGCGGCAGGACCTGTTGTCCGATCGTCCCACCTACCAGCCGGTACAAGGTAACCAGCTACAAATTTCGGAAGAACTCTTCCACCATACGAGATAACTGGGGTCCGGGGAATGGGTGGCCCATACAAAAAAGTCCGCGTCCTCCACTGGGTGGAGGACGCGGACCTGGTGCTTCCTACGTCTATGACACCGACCCGCCATGCTCGCCTCGCGGCAAGTGGTCGCTCTAGGCGACGAAGGTTGGGCCCGGGGGCTTGGATCGAGTCGGTGCCGTAACCCAGGCTAACAAAGGTTCGCCCGAAGTGATCCCCCTACCGGCGACCGGTTGTCGGGACCACGCCCTTGGCCGCCGACCAACCGGCCCTACGCCGGTCCCCGCACTGTCCCCGCGCTGTCCCCGCGCCGGTCCGGTGCCGGACCCCGCGCCGGCCCTACGGCTTGAGCAGCGCCGCGACGCCCTCCGCGTCCGGCTCGTCCTGCCCGGTGGAGATCACCGTCAGCTGCTGGGTCGCACGGGTCAGGGCCACGTACAGCACCCGCAGACCCGCCGGGGACTCGTTCGCGATCTCCGCCGGGGAGACCACGACCGTGGCGTCGTACTCCAGCCCCTTCGCCTCCAGGCTGCCCAGGGCGACCGCCCGCTCCCCCAGGTCCGCGAGCCAGCCCGCGGCCTCCGCGCGCCGGTCCATGGCCACGACCACGCCGACCGTGCCGTCCACCTGCTCCAGCAGGCGCCGGGTCTCCTCCACGACGGTGGAGCGCAGGTCCCCTTCCTTGGGGGGCACCGCCGTGAAGCGCGGCCGCAGGCCCGTGGAACGCACGGCCGTCGGCGGCTCCGTGCCCGGCGCCGCCAGCTTCAGCACCCGCGAGGCGACCTCGGCGACCTCGGCCGGGTTGCGGTAGTTCACCGTCAGGGTGAACTTGCGCCTCGGCCGCGTGCCCAGCGCCTCGTCGCGCGCGGCGGCCGCCTCCTCGGGATCGGTCCACGAGGACTGCGCCGGGTCACCGACCACCGTCCACGTGCCGCCCCGGCCGCGGCGGCCGACCATCCGCCACTGCATCGGCGTCAGGTCCTGCGCCTCGTCGACGATGACGTGCGCGTACTCGGTGCGCTCCGCCGCGAGCCGCTCGGCCCGCTCCCACTGGGTCTCCTCGCGGGTCGGCATCAGCTCCTCCAGCCCGCTCAGCTGGTCCAGCGGGCCGTGCTCCCGCTTCCGCTTGGGCCGCGCGGGCGCGCCCAGCAGTTGCTGGAGCTCGTCCAGCAGCGCCACGTCGTGCACCGACAGGGCGCCCTTGCCGTCCGGGCCGACCCGGCGCAGGGAACGTGCCACCTGCCGGGTCTCGCGCGGGTTCAGGTCCCGGCGCGACCAGCGCGACAGGCGCCGCTCGTCCGCCATGGAGGCCAGCACCCCGCGCGGGGTCAGCTCCGGCCACCAGGCGTTCAGGAAGTCGATGAACGCGTCCTCCGTGGAGATGTCCTCGTCGAAGGCGGAGCGCAGCTCGGCGGCGAGCTCCGGGTCGCTGTGCCGGCCGGCCCCGCCGGACTTGGAGTACAGCGCGTCCAGCAGGAGCTTGCGGGCGCGCGGGCGCAGCAGGTTGACCGGGGCGGTGCCGGACAGGACGTTCTGCCGGATCCGGTCGAGGTCGTGGGCCTCCAGCTCCTGGCGGCGCCCGAAGGCCACCACGCGCAGCCGGTCGGGGGCGGGGGCCCCGCCGGGACCGCCGAACTCCAGGGCGCCCCGTACGGCCTTGCGCAGCACCTTCAGCATCCGGGACGAGCCCTTGATCCGTGCGGTGGACGGATCGTCGTACGTGGTCGCCTCGGCGCCGTCGACGAGCGAGCCGAGCGCCCGGATGGCGACCTGGCCCTCCTCGCCGAGGGAGGGCAGGACGCCCTCGGTGTAGGCGACCAGGAGCGGGGTCGGGGAGACGATCAGGATGCCGCCGGAATAGCGCCGCCGGTCCTGGTAGAGCAGGTAGGCGGCGCGGTGCAGGGCGACGGCGGTCTTGCCGGTGCCCGGTCCGCCCGCGACCTCGGCGACCGAGGCGGCGGGCGCCCGGATGACGAGGTCCTGCTCGGCCTGGATGGAGGAGACGATGTCGCGCATCGAGTGGGTACGGGCCCGCCCGAGGGCGGCCATCAGGGCGCCGTCGCCGATGACGGGCAGCTCGTTCCCGTCGAGGAAGGCGGTCACCTCGGGGCGCATCAGGTCGTCCTCGACACCGAGCACCTTGCGGCCCTTGGAGCGGATGACCCGGCGGCGCACGACGCGGCCGGGCTCCTTGGGCGTGGAGCGGTAGAACGGCGCGGCCGCGGGGGCCCGCCAGTCGATGACGAGCGGCGCGTAGTCGGAGTCGAGGACTCCTATGCGGCCGATGTGGAGCGTCTCGGCGATATCGGCCGTGAGGTCGGTGCGGATCGCGTCGTCGGCGGGCTCGACGGAGGTGAAGGCGCCGTCGGGGCCCCGCTCCCCGTCCTTGCCGAGGACCAGGTCGATGCGGCCGAACAGGAAGTCCTCGAACTCGTTGTTGAGACGGTTGAGGTGGATCCCGGCGCGGAACACCTGCGCGTCCCGCTCCGCGAGGGCGCCCGGCGTGCCGACCTGGCCACGCTTGGCGGCATCGTTCATCAGGAACTCCGCCTCGTGGATCTTCTCCTCAAGGCGTCGGTACACGTGATCGAGATGCGTCTGCTCGACCGCGGTCTCCCGATCGCGGACGGAATCCGCCGTGCTGTCGACAGCGGCATTCTGCGCGGCCACCAAGGCCCCTTTCTGACGTGCATGGGCAGCCGTCAACCGTACGCCAAGGGGCCCGCCCGCGCACGCCCCTTCCGGGACGGCTCGCGGATCAGGACGAAGATCACGCCCCCCGGCCGCCGCGCGGCCGCCCCGGGCCGGCCCCGGGACCCGCTCCGCGACGGGTCAGCCCGGGCGGGATTCGAGGACGCGGCGCCGGTGCCGGGCCACGCGCTCGCGGTTGCCGCAGAGCTCGCTGGAGCACCAGCGGCGGCGGTGTCCGCGCGAGGTGTCGAGGTAGACCCGGGCGCAGCCGTCGCCCTCGCAGGCCCGCAGCAGGTCCCGTTCGCCGGGGTCGGTGAGCAGTTCGACGGCGTCCCGGGCCACGGCGGCGAGCAGCCCGGCGCATTCGACTCCGCCGCACAACTCCCGTACGAGGTGACCTTCTTGGTCCTGCACTGCACACAGTCCCGGGGGTGGACCGGCGGCCGCCGCGTTGACCCGGGCCAGCGGGTCCGGCGGCGGCGCGGCTCCGGCCAGCTCGGCCCGTACGAGGCTCTCGACGTCGGCGCGCAGCACCCGGAAGGCGTGCACCCAGTCGTCCCCGACCCGGACGAGCGGGGTCCGGTCGGGCACCAGCCCGGCTCCGGTGAGCCACAGCCGCAGCCCGTCACCGTCCCGGATGCCCTCGGTGTGCGCGAGGGGAGAAAAAGTAGCCACCAGGTCCAGGCAGACCCGCCCGGAGTCGAACCACATGCCCGTCACCGCCTCCCTCTCGGGGCGTGCCCCCAGAGTGCCCGTCTCCGGGGCACTCGGCTAGAGGGCGGGCGGCTCGTCGTTCAGGAGGAGCTGGAAGAGGCGGTGGTCCTGCCAGTCCCCGCCGACGTGCAGGTAGCGGGGCGCGAGCCCGTACTGCTCGAAGCCCGCCTTCGCGAGCACCCGCTGCGAGGCCAGGTTCTCGACGCGGGTCCCCGCCTCGACCCGGTGCAGCCCCTCCTCGTCACGGGCGATCCGGATGACCTCGTGGAGCGCGGCGGTGGCCAGCCCCTTGCCGGCCCAGGCCTCGGCGATCCAGTAGCCGATGGCGCCGCTGTGCAGCGCCCCGCGCACGATGTTCTGGAGGTTGATCGCTCCGACCACCCCGCCGTCGGCCACCAGCACGAAGGGCCGCGCCCGCCGGTCCGCCCGGGCCCTGAGCAGCTCCTCGATCCGTACCCGCTGCCCGGCCTCGGTGTAGAACTCCCCGGCCCGGCGGGGCTCGTAGGGGGCCATGTACGGCCGGTTGCGGTCCAGCACCTCGGCGACCCCGGCGGCGTCGGCCGCCCGGATCTCCCGCATCTCCACCCCGTCAACGATCATCCGGGCACGCTAACGGACGGCACCGGCACGCTGCCAGCGGCAAGGCCCTCATGGCGCATGTATGAGACGTCCACTACCTTTGTATGAAGTAGATACTCCATCGCTCAGGAGGCCCTCGTGTCAGCCACCCAGATCGATCTCGACGACGAAGCCCTCGCCGAGGCCATGCAGTTGTCGGGCGCACGGACGAAGAAGGAGACGGTCAACCTCGCGCTGCGCGAGTACGTCGAGCGCCGCCGCCGCACCGAGGCCCGGCTCCGCCACTTCCAGGCTGCCCAGGAATGGGACGACGAGAGCTTCTGGCGTCAGCACGCCGCGGAGAGGGGCGTCGCCTGAGGTGCTCCGCTACCTGATCGATTCGACCGCGGTCTGGCGCCTGCAGCGGGACCGGACTCTCAACGAGGCCTGGGCCCACGAGATCGACGAGGGCAACATCGGCTCCTGTCGTCCCCAGCGCACGGAGTTCCGGAGGTCGGCGTGCAGTCTCGACGAGTACGAAGCGATGACGGACATGCTCGCCGACCTCTACCCAGAGGTGCCGGTACCCAAAAACGCCTGGCAGTGGATCGAGACCGCGCAGTACCGCCTGGCCCAGCGCGGCCGCCACCAGAGCCTGTCCGTCGTCGACTGGCTCGTCTGCGCCACCGCGGCCCACCACGGGCTGATCGTCCTCCACGACGACAAGGACTTCGCCGCCGCGGCGGGCCTGCTCCAGGACGTCCAGGAGCACAACGTGCACCAGGTGCCCCGGTGACGGAACCCCTCAGCCGTCCCCGTACTTCGTGTCGGCGGCCATGTCCAGCGACAGCCGGTAGCCGCGCTTGACGACGGTCTGGATGAGGTTCGGCGCGCCCAGGGCCACGCGCAGGCGGGCCATCGCCGTTTCCACCGCGTGCTCGTCGCGGCCCGCGCCCGGCAGGACGCGCAGGAGTTCGGAGCGGGCCACGACCCAGCCCGGGCGCCGGGACAGGGCCCTGAGCAGGGCCATGCCGGCCGGCGGGACGGGGCGCAGCTCGCTGTCGAGGAGGACGGCGTGGCCGCGCAGCTCCAGCCGGTGTCCGGCCACCGGGAGCACCCGGGCCCGGCCGGGGAGTTCCTGGCACAGGAGCTGCACGAGGGGTCCGAGCCGGAAGCGCTCGGGCTGCACCGTGGGCACGCCCTCCGCCTGCAGCGGCAGGGCCGTCACCGGCCCCACGCAGGCGGAGAGCACCGACCCGCCGGTCAGCGCCGCGAGCACCTGGTCCCGTACGCCCCGCTCCGCGGCCCGGGTCAGCAGCGAGGCCGCCGCCGGGGCGGAGGTGAAGCTCACCGCGTCCACGCCGCCCGCGGCCACCGCGTCGAGCAGCCGGTCCAGCGGGCCGAGGTCCTCCGGCGCCATCCACCGGTAGACGGGTACGCCGACCACCTCGGCCCCGCCGGCCCGCAGGGCCTCGATGAACCCGGGCAGCGGCTCCCCGTGCAGCTGGAGGGCGATGCGCCGGCCGGCCACCCCGGCCGTGAGCAGCCGGTCCAGTACCTCGGCCAGTGATTCCGAACGCGGGGACCAGGTCTCCACGAGCCCGGCGGCCCGGATCGCGCCCTTGACCTTCGGGCCGCGCGCCAGCAGTTCGGTCTCCCGCAGCCGCCCGAGCAGTTCCTCGCCGAGCCCCCACCCGTCGGCGGCCTCGATCCAGCCGCGGAAGCCGATCGCGGTGGTCGCCACCACCACGTCGGGCGCGCAGCCGATCAGTTCCTTGGTGGCGGACAGCAGTTCGGCGTCGTCGGCGAGCGGCACGATCCGCAGCGCGGGCGCGTGCAGCACGGTGGCCCCGCGGCGGCGCAGCAGGGCGATGAGCTCGTCGGCCCGCCGGGCGGCGGTGACCCCGACGGTGAATCCGGCGAGCGGACCGGCCGGAGGACCGGTGGGCGGACCGGCCGGAGGAACGGCGGGCGGACCGGCCGGAGGAACGGCGGGCGGGCCGGTGGGGGTGTCCTGGTCGTGCATGGTGACCTGCCTCGCGCAGTGGTCGGGTCCGGTGTCGGGGTCCGATATCGGGGTCCGGTGTCGCGGTCACACGCAGTCGTGACGCTCGCGTGAACCGAGCCTGCCCCGGTGGCGTATCAGGCTCGGTTCACGCGTATTTCGGTGCCGTTAACCGGCGTGTGCCCGCCGTTACACGGAGGTGAGCTGCGGCTTCGCCTCCGCCCCGGCCGTGGGGATCATCACCTGGGCGGGCCGGCGAAGGTATACCGCCCAGGTGACGGCGCAGCACACCGCGTAGAAGCCGAGGAAGGTCACGAAGGCCGCCGTGCCCGAGCCGGAGCTCAGGAACGCCTCGCGGAAGACCAGGTTGATGGCGAGTCCGCCGAGCGCGCCGACCGCTCCGATGAGTCCCATCGAGGCGCCGGACAGCCGCCGCCCGTACGCGGCCGCGTCCTCGCCGCTCATCCCGCGGGCCAGCGCCTTCGCCTGGAAGATGCCGGGGATCATCTTGTAGGTGGAGCCGTTGCCGAGCCCGCTGAGGACGAACAGCCCCACGAAGCCGACCAGGAACACCGGCAGGGATTCCCGTACGGACGCCAGGATCACCACTCCGGTCGCCGCCGCCATCGACACGAAGGTGCCCAGGGTGATCCACGCGCCGCCGAAGCGGTCCGCGAGGGCCCCGCCGACCGGCCGGATCAGCGAGCCGAGGAGCGGTCCGATGAAGGTGAGCGAGGCCGCCTGCAGCGGGGTGCGGCCGAACTGCGTCTGGAGCACCAGGCCGAAGGCGAAGCTGTAGCCGATGAAGGAGCCGAAGGTGCCGATGTACAGGAAGGCCATGATCCAGGTGTGCGCGTCGCGGGCCGCGTCCCGTACGGCTCCGGTGTCGTTGCGGACGGGCGCCAGGTTGTCCATGCGCAGCGCGGCGAGCGCCGCCGCGATCACGATGAGCGGGATGTAGGCGCCGAGCAGCAGCCTCGGGTGGCCGGCGCCGGCCGTACCGATGACCAGCAGGGCGGCGAGCTGGACGACGGGGACGCCGATGTTGCCGCCGCCCGCGTTGAGGCCGAGCGCCCAGCCCTTCTTGCGCAGCGGGAAGAAGGCGTTGATGTTCGTCATCGAGGAGGCGAAGTTGCCGCCGCCGACCCCGGTCAGCGCGGCGACCAGCAGGAAGGTGTTGTACGAGGTCCCGGGCTCCATCACGATCCAGGCGGCGACCGTCGGCGCGAGCAGCAGCAGGGCGCTGACCACCGTCCAGTTGCGGCCGCCGAAGCGGGCCACGGCGAAGGTGTACGGGACGCGGACCAGGGCGCCCACGCAGGTGGCGGTGGCGATGAGGAAGAACTTCCCGGCGGGGTCGATCCCGTACTGGGGGCCCATGAAGAGCACCATCACGGACCACAGGGACCAGATCGAGAACCCGATGTGCTCGGAGAGCACGGAGTAGACCAGGTTCCGGCGGGCCGTCTTCTCGCCCGTCTCCCGCCAGAAGGTCTCGTCCTCGGGGTCCCACCGCTCGATCCAGCGGCCACCCTTGCGCGGTGCGGTCGTACTGGTCATCACACGCCTCCACAGCTGCTGCGATCACGTCGCGCTCGTCGGCCGTCCCGAGCCTTGCCGGGCCTTGCCGGGTCGTGCCGGGCTCGTCGCGTCCCGTCCGTGGTGATGACCGTAGGAAGGGCTCGTTTCGGCCCCGGTCCCCGCCGGATGACCGGCGGGAAACCTTGCACTCACCCAGCGCCCACGCCCGGTGTGAGCGCGCCCGGTGTGAGCGCGGTCGGTGTGAGCGCGGTCGGTGTGAGCGCGGGCAGCCAGCTGTCCGGGGGCACCTCCAGCCAGCCGCGCCCGGCCCCGAGCTCCGCGGCGGCGCGGCGCAGCGCGTCGAGCCCGGGGTGGCTCATTCCCTTCCGCCACACCATGGAGAGCGGCGACAGCGGTACCGGGGCGGTCAGCGGCCGCTTGACGCAGCCGGGCATGTCCACGAAGTCCACGGTGGCCAGGACCGGACGGCCCGTCTTGACCATGACCCGGCGGAACTCCTCCTTGCCCACCGCCACCGGCGCGGGCGGCGCGGGTTCGATGCCCCGGCCGGCGAACAGCTCGCGCGCCAGCCCGGTCCACTCCGCCGTCCGCGGGTTCCCGGCCCCGGTGTACACCGACTCGCCGCGCAGCGCGGCCAGCGGTACGGCGTCCAGCGCGGCCAGCGCGTGCCCCTCGGGCAGCAGCACGGCGAGCGGCTCGTACCGTACGGGCGTCCGCGCGAGGCGGGCCCTCAGCGCCGGGTCGAGGCCGTCGGCGTACCCGAAGGAGACGTCGAGGCGGCCCGCGGCGATCTCGGCGGCGGCGTGGGTGAGCCCGGACTCGAAGCGGGCCATCAGCTCGCAGTCGGGGGCGAGTTCGCGGGCCCGGTCCAGGACGCTGCGGGCGGTGCCGGGGCCGTCGGTGTTGAGGTCCACGAGCAGCGGCCGGGGCCCCGAGAACGCCCCGGCCAGCTCCTCGTGCGCCCGCAGCACGCCCCGGGCCAGGGGCAGCAGCCGCTCCCCGTCCGGGGTCAGCTCCACGGCGCGGGTGGTGCGCACGAACAGGGGCGCGCCCAGGATCTGTTCGAGCCGGCGGACGTCCCGGCTGAGGGCCTGCTGGGCCACGTAGAGCCGGGCGGCGGCACGGGTGAAGTGCAGCTCCTCGGCCACGGCGAGGAAGGCGCGCAGCAGGCGGGGTTCCACGTCTCGGGGCGTCACCTGCGGAGACTAGACAACGGCGGGCGGACTGACAACGCAGAGCGGTGAATCGCTCCCGAACAGGTGTTGGACCGCCGGCAGCCCCCGGCCCGAGCCTTGATCCATGCCCACCTCCCCGCCGTCCGCCTCCCCGTCGTCCACCTCCCCGTCGTCCGCCGCCCCGTTCATGGCCGTCTCCGGCAGCACACTGGTGCTCGCCGCCGCCCCGGCGCGGCAGGAGCACCCGGCCCGCGCGGTGCGGCCGACCCGCGCCCCGGGCCCGTACCGGCGGCTCTTCGCGCTCCCCGGCACCCGCGGGTTCACCACCGGGAACCTCATCGCCCGGCTCCCCATGGGCATGTTCGGCGTCAGCGCCGTCATGATGATCGCCGGGCAGCGCGGCTCGTACGCCCTCGCCGGCGCCGTCGTGGCGGCCGGCCTGGCCGCCACCGCCCTCGTGGCGCCGTGGACGGCCCGGCTGGTGGACCGGTACGGGCAGGCCCGGGTCGCCGTGCCCGCCACCCTGATCGCGGTCCTCGGCTCGCTCTCCCTGATCGCGTGCGTACGCGCCGAGGCCCCCGCGTGGACCCTCTTCGCCTCCTACGCCGCCACCGCGACCACCCCCAACATCGGCGGCATGTCCCGCGCCCGCTGGACCCACCTGCTGCGGGACGATCCGGCCTCCCGGCACACCGCGATGTCCTTCGAGCAGGCCGCGGACGAACTGGCGTACATGCTCGGACCGGTGGCCGCCGCCTTCCTGTGCACCGCCGCGTTCCCGGAGGCGGGCACACTGGCCGGAGCCGTCCTGCTCCTCACCGGGATGCTGGTCTTCACCGCTCACCGCGCCACCGAGCCGCCGCCCGCGCCCGCCGTCCGGGGACCGTCCCCGCTCCGCGCCCTGGGAGGACTGCTGCCGCTCTTCCTCGCCCTCGGCGCGATGTTCGGCTCCATGGAGATCACCTCCATCGCCCACCTGGGCGCCCACGGCCTCGGCGGGCTCTCCGGCCCGGTCCTCGCCCTCCAGGCAGCCGGATCCTGCGCGGCCGGCCTGCTCTACGGCACCCTGCGCCCGCGCACGCTCCTCGTCTGCCTCGGCGTCCTGGCCCTGGCCATGACCCTGCCGCTGGCGGCGGCGGTCACCGGCTCCCTGCTCCCGCTGGCCCTGGCCCTGCTGCTGGCCGGCATGGCCACGGCCCCGGTCATGGTCACCGCGATGTCCCGGATCCACGCCCTGACCCCGCCGGGCCGCCTGAACGAGGGCATGACCCTCGCCGTCACCGCCCTCTTCGCGGGCATCGCGGCGGGCTCCGCGGCGGCCGGCTCCGCGATCGACCACTGGGGCACGACGACCCCGTACGCCCTCCCGGCGGGGGCGGCGGTGCTCGCCCTGGGGCTCGCGCGGACGGGAGGCTCGGTGGCGAAGCACCCGGCCGCGGGGTGAACACGGGTACCGCACCCGCCCGGGATCCGGCATCAGGGAGTGGCGCCGCCGGGCTCCGGCGGATGCCACCGGGCCCGCAAGGCCGGCCGGTATGAGCAGCGCCGCGCCCCCACGGCCGCCGCTCGGGCGGTCGTGGGGGCGCGGTGTGCGAGGTGTTCGCGCGGGCTCCGTCAGCGGGTGGGCTGGCAGATCGTGTAGACGCGGACGCCCGTGTCACCCGCGCCGGCCGGGTTCTTCAGCCACACCTGCCACCGGTTGGCGTCGGTGTTCGGGTGCGAGGTGAGCAGGTTCGCGTCCGAGGGGGTGGCGGTCTGGTAGAAGCCGCCGCCGATGACCTTGGTACCGGCCGGGCAGACGGGACCGTTGTAGTTGCCGGAGGTGCCCTTCGCGACGGCCTGGACCTCCCCGACGAGGGCGATCGGGTCCCGCGTGGGCCCGGCCGGCCCGCGCTCGCCCTGGTCACCCTTGAGCCCCTGCGGCCCCTGGGCACCGGCGTCACCCTTGAGCCCCTGCGGACCCTGGGCTCTGGCGTCACCCTTGAGCCCCTGCGATCCCTGCGGGCCCTGGGCACCGGCGTCACCCTGCGGCCCCTGGACTCCGGCGTCGCCCTTCGGGCCCTGGGCACCGGCGGCGCCTGCCGCACCTGCGGAACCCGTGTCGCCGCGGTCTCCCTTGTCACCCTGCGGGCCCTGCACGCCCTGCACGCCCTGCACGCCCTGCGCTCCCGCGGTCCCGGTCGGCCCGGCAGCGCCCTGCGGACCCGAGGGCCCTGCGGCCCCGGTGCCCTGCACGCCCTGCGCTCCGGCAGTCGGCCGCACCCGACCACCTTCCGGCCGACGCCCCCCTTACCGCCCTGGCGCCCAGTGCCCCCGCGCCCCCGAGACCCCGCGCCCCCACAACGAAAAAGCCCCCGGCCTGCGAGTGAACTCGCGAGCCGGGGGCTTTTTCACATGGGGTGGTGGAGATGGCGGGAATCGAACCCGCGTCCAACGGTGCAGAAATAGGGCTTCTCCGAGCGCATTCCGCTGCGCTTTTCTCGGCCCCGGAGATCACACGGACAAGTCTCCGACGGGCTCAGTCACTGTTTGATTTCCCTCTATCCCCCGTGACCGGAGTTAGAGGTTTAGATCCCTAATTGACGCCAGGATCCGGACCGGGACCACTTCCGGGCTGACGCTCCTCACAGAGGCTTCAGCTCACTGTTATTAGGCAGCGAGGGTGAAGCGGGAGTTATCGCTCTTGGAGTTGGCGATTATTGTTTGCGACATATGGTTAACGAGATCATTGCCGCTTTCTCGGCTCGCTTCCCCTACATCGACATCCGCTGTCGAAACCGATCATCCCCATGTTTCACGCTGTTCAGTTATGAGATCCAGCAGGCGCTCTCCATGCGTCCCGCTCGACCGGCGCCACCCGCAAGCGCGTGGTGCTGACGCCATCGTACGCGAAGTGGACCACGGTGTGCCAGGAGGTTAAAGCTGGCCGCGCTCCTTGCGCTTCACCGCCGAGATCACCCGGTTCGTCTCGCGCGTGTCCTGCTTCTCGCGCAGCGACTGCCGCTTGTCGTACTCCTTCTTGCCCTTCGCCAGCGCGATCTCGATCTTCGCCCGGCCATCCTTGAAGTACAGGGCGAGCGGCACGATCGTGTTGCCCGTCTCCCCCGTCTTCGAGTCCAGCTTGTCGATCTCCTCGCGGTGCAGGAGCAGCTTGCGCTTGCGCCGCGCGCTGTGGTTGGTCCAGGTGCCCTGGCTGTACTCCGGCACGTGCACGTTGTAGAGCCAGGCCTCGCCGCTCTCCACCGACACGAAGCCGTCGACCAGCGAGGCACGGCCCTGACGCAGGGACTTGACCTCGGTACCCGTGAGCACGAGGCCGCACTCGTAGGTGTCGATGATCGTGTAGTCGTGCCGCGCCTTCTTGTTCTGGGCGATCAGCTTGCGCCCTGTTTCCTTAGCCATAGTGCGGTCATTTTCGCACTACGGACCCACCCCGATGCCACCCAATACCGTGCGGGCCCGTTCCTCGACCCGGTCCGCCGCCGCCAGGTCCGGGGTGATGCCCGTGCCGTCCAGCCCGCGGCCCGCCGGAGTGCGGTACGTCCCCACCGTCAGCTCCGCCACCGATCCGTCCGGCAGCTCCGTGGGCATCTGCACCGAACCCTTGCCGAAGGTGCGGGTGCCGACCACCACCGCGCGGCCGCGGTCCTGGAGGGCTCCGGTGACCAGTTCGGCCGCGCTCATCGTGCCGCCGTCGATCAGCGCCACCAGCGGGCGGGCCGTATCGCCGCCCGGGGCCGCGTAGAGGGCCCGCTGCTCGCCGCGTACGTCGTACGTCGCCACCAGGCCGCCGTCCAGGAAGGCGGAGGCGGCCGTCACCGCCTCGGTGACCAGGCCTCCGGTGTTGCCGCGCAGGTCGAGCATGACCCCGCCGCCGGCCGGGGCGGCGCGGACCGCGGAGCGGACCCGGTCGCCGGAACCCCGGGTGAAGGAGGCGACCTTGATGACCGTGATCCCGCCGGGGAGCGACCGCACCGTCACCGGCTCGCTGCGCAGTTCCTCGCGCCGCACGGTCTGCGTGAGGTCGGCCCCGCCGCGGGTCAGCTTCAGCTCCACGGGGGTGCCGGCCTCGCCGCGCAGCAGGGACACCACCTCGGCCACCCTGAGCCCGGTCACGCCCTGCCCGTCGATGCTGAGCAGCCGGTCCCCGGCGCGCATCCCGGCCCGCGCCGCGGGGCTGCCGGGCTGGACCCGGTCGATCTCGATGCGGCCGTCGCGCAGCCGCCCGGCCCACACGCCGACGCCCGTCCAGCGGCCGTCCAGGTCGTCGGCGAAGGCCGCGTACTCGCCCTGGTCGTACACCGCGGCCCAGCGGTCCCCGCTGCGGCTGACCACGTCCTGGGCCGCCGACTTGGCGGACTTGCCCTCGGCGACGGCCTCGGCGGCCGCGCGGGCCACGGCGTCCCGGTCGGCGGTCGCCGCCTCGCGGGGCACCTGCGCGGGGACCCGCGGCCCGGGCGGGGCGGCGGCGGGTTCGGTACCCACCACCAGCGCGGCGGGACCCGCGGAGTCGGCGGAGCCGCCGTGGCCCCAGCTCCCGGTGCCCGCGCCGACCCCCACGGCGGCGAGGAGGAGCAGCGTCACAACAGCCCCGCGACGCACGTCGCGGGGCTGGAGACAGAAGGCGGGAACACTCGGCAAGCCCGGCATGGCGCCGAGTCTAGGACAAGGCCCCGCGCGGTACGGGTGGTTGGCCGTACCGCTCGCGGGGCACTCGTCAAACCTTCAGGTACTTGCGCAACGCGATGAAGGCGGCCAGCGAGGGCATCAGTACGCCGATGACCAGGACGAGCGGCAGCTTGGTCAGGACCGAGTCCCAGCCGATGAAGTTGATGAGCTCCATCTTCTCGCGCAGCGCGGCGCCGTGGTCGATCACGAAGTACTGGCCCGCGCCGAGCATCCCGCAGGCGAGCAGTGCGCCGATCAGGCCGGCGAAGGCCGCCTCCATGATGAACGGCACCTGGATGTAGAAGCTGGAGGCGCCCACCAGGCGCATGATCCCGGTTTCGCGCCGACGGCTGAAGGCCGAGACGCGCACCGTGTTGACGATCAGCAGCAACGCCACGACCAGCATGATCAGCATGATGCCGAGGGCGGCCCAGTTGAGGTAGCCGAGGAGCTTGAAGAGGTTGTCCGTCACACTGCGCTGGTCCTCGACGGACTGGACGCCGTCACGGCCGGAGAAGGAGGTCGTGATGACCTTGTACTTCTCGGGCTGCTTCAGCTTCACCCGGAAGGATTCCTGCATCTGGTCCGGGGTGATGGAGGCCGCCAGGGCGGTCTTTCCGAACTGTTCCTGGTAGTGCTTGAAGGCCTCGTCGGAGGACTCGTAGGTGACGCCCTTGACGAGGTCCATGCCCTTGAGCTCGGCTTCCAGGGCCGCCTTCTGCTCCGGGGTCACCGCCCCCTTGGAGCAGGCCGATCCGCCCGTCGCCTCGGCGTCGTTCTTATTGCAGAGGTAGATCGAGACATTGGCCTTGTCGTACCAGTACCCCTTCATCTTGCTCACCTGGTCGCGCATGAGCAGGGAACCGCCGAACAGGGCCAGCGACAGGGATACGGAAATGATGACCGCGAAGGTCATGGTGAGGTTACGGCGGAGACCGACCCCGATCTCCGACATGACGAACTGGGCGCGCATCGCGTCTCAGGAGCCTTTCAGTGCTGGTAGCCGTAGACGCCGCGCGACTGGTCGCGGACGAGACGGCCCTGCTCGAGTTCGATGACGCGCTTGCGCATCTGGTCGACGATCTGCTGGTCGTGGGTCGCCATGATCACGGTGGTGCCGGTCCGGTTGATCCGGTCCAGCAGCTTCATGATGCCGACGGAGGTCTGGGGGTCCAGGTTGCCGGTCGGCTCGTCCGCGATCAGCAGCGCCGGCCGGTTGACGAAGGCACGGGCGATGGCCACGCGCTGCTGCTCACCACCGGAGAGCTCGCCTGGCATGCGGTCCTCCTTGCCGCCGAGGCCGACGAGTTCCAGGACCTGGGGAACGGCCTTCTTGATCTCGCCGCGAGGTCTGCCGATGACCTCCTGGGCGAAGGCCACGTTGTCGGCCACCGACTTGTTGGGCAGGAGGCGGAAGTCCTGGAAGACGGTCCCCAGCTGGCGCCGCATCTGCGGAACCTTCCAGTTGGAGAGCTTGGCGAGGTCCTTGCCCAGGACGTGCACCTGGCCGTGGCTCGCCCGCTCCTCGCGCAGGATGAGCCGCATGAAGGTGGACTTGCCGGAGCCGGAGGAGCCGACCAGGAAGACGAACTCGCCCTTCGCGATGTCCAGGGAGACATCTCTGAGTGCGGGGCGGCTCTGCTTCGGGTAGGACTTGGAGACGTTGTCGAATCGGATCACGGGTGCACCACGGTCGCCGGGAGTAGGTGTGCGTGACCATACGCGAACAGGCGCGAGGTGTGGACCCGGCGTCCGGAGTTGCCCGATATATCCCCTGGTCCGAGAGGTGAGCGACCGCGATTGCCCGGAGGGGCCGCGCCGAATGTCATCGAAGCTGGCACAGTGGGAGGGGGAACGGACCGGTTCCCGTGACCGTTGTAACCGAGGGGACGAGAGGAGGAGCGCATGACATATGACCGGCTCGTGTGCGCGAACTGCGCCGGACCCGTCAGCCAGGGCCGCTGCCGTGTGTGCCGGGCGAACCGGGAGCGCCTCCAGCAGGAGGGCCCCTTCTCCGGTGGCGTGAACCCGGTGGCGCTCGTCGCGCTGCTGGTGATCCTGGTGGCCGCGCTGGCACTGGTGGCTCAGCAGACGGCGTAGCTCCTCAGCCGCCACGTCCCGATCAGACGCGGAAGACACAAGACAAGAACGGAAGGACCCGGACACCGCAGAGGTGTCCGGGTCCTTCCTTCGCCACGTACGCAGGTCGCAGGTACGCGTACCTGCCGACTACGCGGTCTGCTCCTGCTGCTTGCGCCAGCGGATCCCGGCCTCCAGGAAGCCGTCGATCTCGCCGTCGAGCACCGCCTGCGGGTTGCCGACCTCGAACTCCGTCCGGAGGTCCTTGACCATCTGGTACGGGTGCAGGACGTAGGACCGCATCTGGTTACCCCAGGAGCTTCCGCCGTCCTTGAGGGCGTCCATCCTGTCCTTCTCCTCCTGGCGGCGCCGCTCGAGCAGCTTGGCCTGGAGGACGTTCATCGCGCTGGCCTTGTTCTGGATCTGCGAGCGCTCGTTCTGGCACGAGACCACGATGCCGGTCGGCAGGTGCGTGATGCGCACCGCGGAGTCGGTCGTGTTGACGCCCTGGCCGCCGGGGCCCGAGGCGCGGTACACGTCCACGCGCAGCTCGCCCTCGTCGATCTCGACGTGGTCGCTGGACTCGACGACCGGCAGCACCTCGACGCCCGCGAAGGAGGTCTGGCGGCGGCCCTGGTTGTCGAAGGGCGAGATCCGGACGAGGCGGTGGGTGCCCTGCTCGACGGAGAGCGTGCCGTAGGCGTACGGGGCCTTGACCACGAAGGTGGTCGACTTGATGCCGGCCTCTTCCGCGTAGGAGGTCTCGTAGATCTCGGTCGGGTAGCCGTGCCGCTCGGCCCAGCGCAGGTACATGCGCTGCAGGCGCTCGGCGAAGTCGGAGGCGTCGACGCCGCCGGCCTCGGCACGGATGTTGACCAGCGCCTCGCGCTCGGCGTACTCGCCGGAGAGCAGGGTGCGGACCTCCATCTCGTCCAGGGCCTTGCGTACGGAGACCAGCTCGATCTCCGCCTCGGCGAGGGTGTCCGCGTCGTCCATCTCCTGGGCGAGGTCGAACAGCACCGCCAGGTCGTCGATGCGCCCGCGCAGGTTCTCGGTCTTGCGGACCTCGGCCTGGAGGTGCGAAAGCTTGCTCGTGATCTTCTGGGCGGCGTCCGGGTCGTCCCACAGGGACGGCGCGGCCGCCTGCTCCTCGAGCACGGCGATTTCTGCCCTCAGCTTGTCGAGGTCCAGGACGGCCTCGATCGACCCCATGGTCGAGGAGAGGGACTTCAGCTCTTCGGAAACATCGACGACTGCCACGGGTCCAGCGTAGCCGGTCCACGGGGGGCGCTCTCCGGCCGCTCTCCGGCCAGACCGAATCACCCGTACTAATGACGGGTCGCACGGGCGTACGCTCACGATATGACCGTCTTCCTCGTCAAGCGCCGCCATGTGGACCACATGCGTGTCACGACGACGAGCTGTCTGCCGCCGGACCATCCCCAAGCCTGATCCACCCCGATCCGACTTGGTCCTGTACGTGGCCTCGCGGTCCCGGCGCCAACCCTGCCGGCGGCCCTCCCCAGCCGCGGCCCCCGCCACCCCTGGGGACAGGACCCCGTGACATCCGAAACGGAGCCGTCATGCCGTCCGCGCACCCTTCTTCTTCTCCTGCTCCTGCTGCCGCCGCTTCTCCTTCTCCCGCCTCCTCCGCTTCGCCCGGGGCGCACTCCCTCCCGGTCCTGGACCTGTCCCAGGCCGATGATCCGGCCCTGCGCGAGGCCTTCCGCAAGGAACTGCACGCGGCCGCCCGGGACAGCGGTTTCCTGCACCTCACCGGGCACGGGATCACCGCAGCCGAGACCGCCCACATCCTGGCTCTGACCAGGGCGTTCTTCGCCCTCCCGGAGGCGGACCGGCTGGCCGTGAGCAATCTCAACTCCCCGCACTTCCGGGGGTACACCCGCATCGGGCACGAGCTGACCGGCGGCGCCTGCGACTGGCGCGACCAGCTCGACGTGGGAGCGGAGCGGCCGGCGCGGGACGTGGGACCGGACGACCCGGCGTACCTGTGGCTGGAGGGCCCGAACCAGTGGCCCGCGGCGCTTCCGGAACTGCGGGACGCGGTGCTGGAGTGGCAGTCCCGGCTGGCGGCGGTCGCCCACCGCCTGCTCCGGGAGCTGCTCGCCTCGATCGGCGCCCCGGCGGACTTCTTCGACGCCGCCTTCGCGGACCGGCCCCACCTGCACACGAAGCTGATCCGCTACCCGGGATCCGCCCCCACGGGCACCGACCAGGGGGTCGGGGCGCACAAGGACTACGGCTTCCTCACCCTGCTCCTCCAGGACTCGGTGGGCGGGCTCCAGGTGGTCCGGGACGGGGCCTTCCTGGACGTCCCCCCGATGCCCGGAGCCTTCGTGGTCAACCTGGGCGAGCTGCTGGAGATCGCCACGGAGGGGTACCTGACGGCGACGGACCACCGCGTGGTGAGCCCGGCGGGGGCCGTGGAGCGGTTCTCGGTGCCGTTCTTCTACAACCCGCGCCTGGACGCCGTCATCGAGACGGTCCCGGGCGACTACCTGGACGCGGCGCCGGGGATAGCGCACGACGCGTCGAACCCGCTGCACGCGGAGTACGGCCGCAACGAACTGAAGGGCTGGGTCCGGGCCCACCCCGCGGTGGCGCGGCGCTGGCACCCGGAACTGGTCCCCGGCGCGTAGCCCGGGAGCCCTGCGGGGCTGTCCCCCACCCGCAGGGCCGCCCACCCCCGCACCCGGCTACGGGGCCGTAGAGCCCGACTGCTTGTTGTCCTGCGGCGGCGCCGAGTCGGAGGAGACGGCCAGCCAGCCGCCGACGCCGACCGCCGCGGCCAGGGCGACGGCGGCGGCCGACAGCGCGAGCCGGCGCTTGCGGACGGTCTCCGCCCGGTGCCGCGCGGAGCCCGGCCGGTGCCCGCCGGCCGGACGCGGCACCCGGGCCGTACCCAGCGCACCCCCCGCCAGCTCGTCCGGCCCCGGCACCCGCATCGAGGTGTGGGTGTCCCGGTTGGAGTCGGTGGAGGAGCCCGGGACCAGCGGAACCACACCCCGCCGCCGCACCGGATCGGCGGCGGCCTCCGGTTCCGGGAAGTCCGCCTGCTCCGGCTCGTCCGGCTCGTCCACGTCCAGCGGCGGCATCCCCGCCAGCAGCGGCAGCAGGTCCCGCAGGCGCAGGGAGAGTTCCGAGGCCCGCAGCCGCGAGGCGGGGGCCTTGGCCAGGCACTGGACCATCAGCTGCCACAGCTCGTCGGGGATGCCCGGCAGCGGGACGACGGTCTCCGTCACGTGGCGCCGCAGCACCGCCCCGGGATGCCCGCCGCCGAACGGCGTGAAGCCCGCGAGCAGTTCGTACAGCACGGTGGCCAGCGCGTATATGTCCACCGCCGCGCGCGGCGGCAGTCCCTCGACGATCTCCGGCGCCAGGTAGTCGGGCGTGCCGATGATCCGGGTGGTGGGGGCCGAGGCCCGTCCGCCGGTGGACCGCCGCGGTGAGTCGATGAGCTTGGCCACGCCGAAGTCGGTGAGCAGCGCCGGGTGCGCGCCGCCCGGGCCGAGCGGGCCCTGCATGTCGAGCAGGACGTTCTCCGGCTTCACGTCCCGGTGCACGACCCCGGCCGCGTGCGCCGCGGCCAGCGCGTCGGCGACGTCCGCGACGATCGCGACGGCCGCCTCGGGGGCGAGCCGCCGCTCGCGGTCGAGGCGCGTGCGCAGGTCCGTACCGCGGACGAGGTCCATGACGAGGGCGAGGTCGTTGCCGTCCACGACGAGGTCGCGGACGCAGACGACGTGCGGGTGCTCCAGGCCCAGGAGCGCGCTGCGCTCCTGGACGAACCGTCCGACGAGTTCCTGGTCGGACGCGAGGTCCTCGCGCAGCAGTTTGACGGCGACGGGGCCGTCAGGCCCCTCGCCCAGCCACACCGTGCCCGCGCTGCCGCGTCCCAGGATCTGGTGCGCGGTGTACCGGCTGCCGATCTTCCGTGCCACAACTGCTCCCTCAGCGGCTGGCGTACGCACCAAAGCTACGCGGCCAGATGGGTGTTGGAGTCCACGGATCGCGGCGACCTTCACTTCTGCGGGCGAAATCACGTCCCGGAAGTCGACAAATCCACGAAGTCACCGGTACAAGGCCCGGTTCGGGTGGATTGTGCGGATCAGGGGGTCGGGCCGCCGCCCGTGGCGTCTCCGATCGCGGTGACCCAGTCCACGACGTCCGAGCCCCAGGTCCACACCTGGTCCCACCAGCCGCGGCCGGTGCCGACCCACTCCTGGAGGGGGGTCAACTCCCAGATCAGCCAGCCCGCGACGAAGAACACCAGGATCATCACCAGGCAGCCCTTGAGGCAGCCCAGCCCCGGGATCTTCACCGGGTTCGCGCTGCGGCGCGGCTCGCGGGGCTCGCGCCGCTCCGGCCGGCGGCCCGGCGGCGGACCCTGAGGGGGCTGCTGCTGAGGCTGCTGGGGCTGGCGGTACTGGGGCTGCCCCTGCGGCTGCTGGTACTGCTGGGGGTGCTGCTGCTGCGGCTGATAGTGCTGCGGCGGGGGCTGCGGCGCGTACTGCTGCTGCGGGTACTGCTGAGGCTGCTGGTACTGCTGCGGTGGCGGGGCCTGCCGGTACGGCTGCTGCTGCGGTCGCTGCGGCTGCGGAGGCTGCTGCGGTCGCTGCGGCTGCTGCTGGGGCCGCTGCGGCTGCTGGTGCTGCTGCGACGGCGGCGCCTGGCGCTGCGGCCGGCGGCGCAGGGGATCCTCGCTCGGGTCCAGGTACTGCATCTGAGTCTGCTCGTTGCGGTCGCGGGCCGCCTGCAGCTGCGACTGCCACGGGTGCGGCTGGTCCGGCCGCTGCACGGGCGGCATCACGGAGGTCGCGTCGGCGCCGGGCGCCCCCGTGCTCGGGAGCACGGACGTGGCGTCGGCCCCGCCGACCGGCGGCATCACGCTGGTCATGGCGTTGGGGTCGTAGGCCCCCATCGGGGAGGCACCGGCCGGGCCGGGCAGCATCTGCGTCGCGTCCGCGGCGCCCGGGGTCTCGGGGACCGGCGCGGGCGAGGGGTCGGGCGCCAGGAGCGCGCCGACGCCGAGGGCGGCCTCGACCTCGGCGGCCGTGGAGTGCACGCCGATGCCGGAGGCGACGACGCGCAGGCCGCGCGCCAGGGTCTCCGCGCTCGGGCGCTCGTAGGGCTCCTTGCGCATGCAGCGCTCGATGACCGTCCACAGCGGCTCGGGCACGTTCGGCGGGCGCTGCGGCTCCTCGCTGAGGTGGCGGTGCAGCACCTCCAGTGCGGTGCCGCCGGCGAAGGGCGGCCGGCCGGTGAGAAGCTCGTAGAGCAGGATGCCGGCGCCGTAGATGTCGACGGCGGAGGTTTGCGGGCGGCCCTCGGCGGACTCGGGGGCGACGTAGGCCGGGGTGCCGACGAACTCGTGCGTGCGCGTGAGGCCCGGGGAGTCCGCCAGGCGCGCGATGCCGAAGTCGGTGAGCATCGGCTTCATCTGGCCGTCGCGCTCGTCGACCAGGACGTTGGCGGGCTTCAGGTCGCGGTGGACCACGCCGTCGGCGTGGCTGGCGGCGAGCGCGTCCGCGATCTGGGCGGTGAGCAGGCTCGCGGCGACCGGGCTGAAGGGGCCGTTCTCGCGGAGGTACCGGTGCAGGTCCGGGCCGTCGATGAGGTCCATGACGAGGGCGAGGAGATCGCCCTCGACGACGAGGTCGCGGGTGCGGACGATGTTGGGGTGGGTCAGGCGCAGCAGGACCGAGCGCTCGCGCAGGAAGCGCATGACGATGTCCGGGTCCTGGGCCAGCTCCTCCTTGAGGACCTTGATGGCCACGGTCTCGCCGGGGTGGCCGGCCACGGCCGCCTCCGCACCGGCCGCCTCACGCTGGCGGGCGCGCCAGACGGTGCCCGTGGCGCCGCGCCCGAGCGGCTCCTCGAGCAGGTACTTGCTGCCGACTGGCCGCACGTCACGCGCTCCCTGCTGTCGTCGATTCCGGCGGGGGGTCCGCGTGCCGCACGCTCGGTGCACGCTCGATCCACGCCTGATCCGCGCAATGGTTTTCCG
This sequence comes from Streptomyces sp. NPDC099050, assembly GCF_044759865.1. NCBI lineage: Bacteria > Bacillati > Actinomycetota > Actinomycetes > Kitasatosporales > Streptomycetaceae > Streptomyces > Streptomyces sp. NPDC099050. Next base: position 180,566 of record NZ_JBIWAE010000015.1, read on the forward strand.
GCCCACTCTAGGGCTTGTCCCGAAGGAAGACGCGGGGTGAGGGAGGTTGGTTGCCGCACGTATGCGCGAAGGGTGATGTTTGCGGCGTATGCCGGAGGCGAATTTCCCGGCCATCCTGTCGATATCCGATCGGCCCGCTCGCAGGTCCGGTGCAGGTCCGCGACCGATCAAGATCACTTGCCGGTGGGTGGCGGGCGTGTCGATGACGACAGGTGCGAGGATGCACCCGTACGGAACGGCCGGGACGGGAGCCCCGCCTTCCGGGCAGACCTGACCGGACGACGCGTCCGTGCCGGGTGGGGGCGGACGGACGGGCACCGCGTGCGAACGGCACGCGTGATACGTCCCGCAGGTCCCTGCCGGGCGCACGCACCGCGCACCGCGCAGAAGGGACCGCTGACGGCGATGCAGATCCGGCTGACCGTCCTCGGGTCGGGGTCGCGCAGCGGCCACCAGACCGCCACCGCGAGCGCCTCCGGCGGGGGTACCGGCGGGGGAGGCACCCCGGCGAGCTGTGACGTGCTCGTCACCGCGCCCGCCGGCACGGCACTGTCCGCGGTGGCCTCCGGGCTCGCGGCGACCGTCGGCGGCCCCGACACCGGTGGCACGGTCGTGCTGTACGCCGGTACGGAGCGCCTGGACCCCGCGCGGTGCGCGCTCGGCGAGCCGCCGCTCGTGGACGGGGCGGTGCTGTCGCTGAACGTGCCCGGCCCCGACGTCCGCGCGGACGGGACCGCTGCGGCCCTCGGCGACGGGCCGCAGCTGCACGTCGTGGCCGGGCCGGACGCGGGCGGGGTGCACCTGCTGCACCCGGGGGCGATCCGGATCGGGCGCTCGGCCGACGCGGACGTCCCGCTGGACGATCCGGACGTCTCGCGCCTGCACTGCACCGTGACGGTGCTCCCCGACGGGCGGGTGGCGGTGGCCGACCTCGGGTCGACGAACGGTACGACCCTGGACGGCGCGGCGGTCGGCGCGGAACGGGTGGCGCTCGCGCCCGGCGCGCTGCTGCGGGTCGGCGAGTCCACGCTCCGCCTGGCCATGGGCCCCTTCCCCTCCCCCCTCCCCCTCACCCCGGACCTGGAGGGCCACCTCGCCGTCTCCCTCCCGGGCCACCCCGATGCCGACCCCCCAGCGGGTTCACACCCCGACGGCGACACCTCGGGCGGAGCCCGGGCCGGAGCTACGCCGGGCAGCCCGGCCGGGTCACACCCCGACGGCGACACCTCGGGCGGAGCCCGGGCCGGAGCTACGCCGGGCACCCCGGCCGGGTCGCGGTCCGCAGGCGGAGCCCGGGCCGGAGGGGCCTATCCCGACACGGGGAGCCAGGGGACGCAGGCGTGGATCCCCCACCCCGCCCCTTCCCGGAACGGCGGCTCCGCCCCCGCCCCCGCCCCCGACCACGGCCGGCCCGGCTACGGCGCCCCGGCAGCGCCCCCGGCGCACCGGGACGGCGGCACCGGAGCGGTCCCCGCCGCCCGGGGCTCCGAACACCACACCGGAGGCGGCCCGGCCGCGTCCGGCCCCGCCGCCGCGGCCCCCTGGCCGTACGGCGAGGCCGGCCGGGACGGCGAAGCCGACCCGCACCGCGCCGGCCGGATCGCCAGGCCCGGCGCCGGACAGGACGGCGGGGCATCCCACCGGGCCGGAGCGGCACACCCGGCCGCAGACCCGTACGCCGGCCCCCAGGGCCCCCACGGCCAAGGCGGCCAAGACGGCCCGGCGGCGCGGCGGACCGGGGTCGAGCATCACGGTGCGGGCGGCTGGGAGGGATCGGAGGCGGCCCCGGAGGCCGAGCCCCGGCGTGCGGGGCGTCGCGGTATCGGGGCCTGGGCGCGGAAGTGGGTGCGCGGGCCGGAGGCCCCCGAGGTGGAGGTGGCCGCCGAGGCGGCGGCCGCCGTCACCGTGCGGCCCGGCTCCGACGATCCCGCGACCCTGCTGCTCACCGCCCTCGGGCCGGCCCCGCGGCTGTGGGCCGGGCCCGGCGGGCTGAACGTCACGCTCGGCGCGGGCAGCGAGGTCGCGCTCCGCGAGACCGGCGCGCTCGGCATCGCGGGACCCCGGGCCCGGCTGACCGGTGTGGCCCGCTCCGTCATCGCGCGGCTGGCGGCGCTGCACGCCCCCGGCCAGCGTCTGGAGATCGTGCTGATCTCCACCGACCGGGCCCGCCCGCTCGCCGAACGCCGCCGCGACTGGGGCTGGCTCGGCTGGCTGCCCCACGTACGCCCCGCGCACGGGCAGGACTGCCGGCTGCTGCTCGCGTACGACCGTGATCAGGCGGCCGCCCGCGCCGGGGAGCTGACCCGGCGGCTCGACGACGGCCCCCTCGGCACCCACTGGGCCGCCGCGGGCCCGGACGCGGTGCGCGAGGCCTCGTACGCCTACCGGGGCCCCTTCACCCTCCTGGTCCTCGACGGGGACCCCGGTCCCGGGGCGCTGCGGGACATCACCAGCCGGCTGGCCTCGCACGGGCCGGCCGCCGGGATCCACGTGCTGGCCCTGGCCGAGGCGCCGGCCGCGACGCCCGCCTCACCCGTCACCGAGACCTACGAGGTGGCCTGCTCGGCCGCACCCGCCTTCCGGGACTGTTCCACCGCCGCCCTGCTCAGCGGTGATGTGGCCACGACCGTACGGACCTTCGCGGTCTCGGGCGGCAAACCGGCCGCGTCCGGCGGGACGGCGACGGCGGACGCCGTTTCGGCGGCCTGGGCGGAGCGGTTCGCCCGCGCCCTGGCCCCCCTCAAGGCCGACTCCCCCGCCACCGAGGGCGGTTACCGCCCGGCCGCCGCGCAGCTGCCCCAGACCTCGCGGCTGCTGGACGAGTTGGGGCTGGCCCGGGCCACCCCGGCCTCCCTGATGGCCCGTTGGGCCGCCGCCACCGACCAGGGGCAGCGCGTCGGCGGGCTCGCGGAGATAGTGCTCGGCACCGGCCGGCGCGGGTCGGTGGGCGCCGAACTGGTCACCGACGGGCCGCACCTGCTGATCGAGGGGCCCGCCGGCAGCGGCCGCACCGAACTGCTGCGTTCCGTGGCGGCCTCCCTGTCGGCGGCGGCCCGGCCCGACCGGCTCGGCCTGGTCCTGCTCGACGGGGCCGGCGGCGAGCGCGGCGACGGCCTGCTGCCCTGTACGGAGCTGCCGCACGTCTCGGCGCACCTGATCGCCTCGGACCCTCTGCGGATGCGGGAGTTCGCGCAGGCGCTGGGCGCGGAGCTGAAGCGGCGGGCCGAGCTGCTGGACGGGGCGGCGTTCTCCGAGTGGCACGCCGTGCGCGAGGTGTCCGACCGGATGGTCTCCCCCCGCCAGCCGACCCCGGGCGAGCTGCGCGGCGATCTCGAACCCCAGCGGTCCGGCACCCTGCGGCTGCGTTCCTCGGCCACCCGGACCGATCCGCCGGCCGGGCCCAGCCCGCTGCCGCGCCTGGTCGTGCTCGTGGACGACTTCGACGCGCTGGTCGCGCCGGGTCTGGGCAGCACGGGCCGGCCCGCCGCCGGTTCGGTGGTCCGCGCGCTGGAGGCGGTGGCCCGCGAGGGGGCCCGGCTCGGGGTGCACCTGGTGGCCACCAGCGCCCGCCCCGACCGGACCGCGGACACCGTGCTGGCCCGGCTCACGAACCTGCGCGTGGAGCTCGACGCCCCCGACCAGCCGGGTCCCGGCCGGGGCGTGCTCCGGTACGCCGACGGGCGCGCGGTCCCGTTCCAGGGCGGCCGGGTCACCGGCCGGATCCCCCGGACGGCGACGCTTCGGCCGACGGTGGTGCCGGTGGAGTGGGAGCGGATGGGCGATCCGCCGGCCCGTCGCCCGGTCCGTGAGCTGGGCAACGGCCCGACCGACCTGGCGTTGCTGGCCAGCGCCCTGGACCGGGCCTCGCACCTGGTGTCGGCGGTACCGGTGTTGTTCCCGCCGGCCCCTTGACCACCGCTTGACCAGTACCTGACCGGCCCCCCGAGCGGTCGCCCGCACACCCCCGTCCGCCGCGAGGCGCTATTGCGGGGGTGCGCGGGGCGGCGTAGACCTTGTGGCACGGGACACACCATCGCCAGCGAGGCACCGGGGGCACCGCCATGCGCAAGCACGGAACGAGCCGCACGACATCAGTTCGTACGCACCACACGTGGGCCGCTCTGGCCGTGGCCGGCGCACTCGCGCTCAGCGCGTGCGGCGGCGACGGCAAGGAGCCGGCGAAGGGCCCGGACGGCCCCGACACCTCGGGCGGGCCGTCCGTCGCGTTACCCCGTCTCGACGGGGAGAAGCTTGAGGTCGCCGCCGTCTGGACGGGCGCGGAGCAGGCGAACTTCGTCAAGGTGCTGAAGGAGTTCGAGCGGCGGACGGGCGCCACCGTCACCTTCGTCCCCGCGCAGGACCCGATCGTCACCTTCCTCGGCTCGAAGATCGCGGGCGGCGCCCCGCCGGACGTGGCTCTGCTCCCACAGGTCGGGGCGCTGGTCTCGGCGGTGAAGAGCAAGTGGGCGCAGCCGGTCGGCGCCGAGGCGCAGGCCCAGCTCGACCAGAACTACTCGCCCGGCTGGAAGACGCTGGGCGCGGTCGACGGCACCCAGTACGGCGTCTACTACAAGGCCGCCAACAAGTCGCTGATCTGGTACAACGCGAAGGCCTTCGAGGCGGCGGGCGTGACGCCCCCGAAGACCTGGAAGGAGCTCATCACCGCGGCCGACACCCTGTCCGCGTCAGGCACCCCGGCGGTTTCGGTGGCCGGGGCCGACGGCTGGACCCTGACCGACTGGTTCGAGAACGTCTACCTCTCGCAGGCGGGCCCGGAGAAGTACGACCAGCTGGCGAAGCACGAGATCAAGTGGACGGACGACAGCGTCAAGCAGGCGCTGACCTCCCTCGCCGAGCTGTGGGGCCGCAAGGACTTCCTGGCGGGCGGCCAGAGCGGGGCGCTGGCGACCGAGTTCCCGAAGTCGGTGACGCAGACCTTCACCGGCGGCGACCGGCCGGCGGCCGCGATGGTCTTCGAGGGCGACTTCGTGGCGGTGAACATCGCGCAGACCGACGCGAAGGTGGGCACGGACGCGCTGGTGTTCCCCTTCCCGGCGGTCGGCGGCACCGCCCCGGTGGTCTCGGGCGGGGACGTGGCGGTCGCGCTGAAGGCCTCGAAGGGCGCGCAGGCGCTGCTGACGTTCCTGGCCTCGCCGGACTCGGCGCGGATCCAGGCCCGTGAGGGCGGATTCCTCTCGCCGAACAAGGCCCTGGAGCCGGACGCGTACCCGAACGACATCCAGCGCGGCATCGCCGAGGCCCTGATCGCGGCGGGCGACCGCTTCCGCTTCGACATGTCGGACCAGGCCCCGGCGGCCTTCGGCGGCACGCCGGGGGCGGGCGAGTGGAAGGCGCTCCAGGACTTCCTGGCGAACCCGGCCGACGTGGCGGGGACCCAGGCGAGGCTGGAGGCGGACGCGGCCAAGGCCTACGGGAACTGATCCCGTGGCCTCCCCGAAGAGCAGGGAGACCCGGCGCCGACGGCTGACGGCCGCGGCGTTCCTCCTCCCCTCCCTGGTCCTGCTCGGCGCGCTCGTCGTGCACCCCATCGGTTACTCGCTCTACCGCAGCTTCTTCGACCGCTCGGGCCAGGAGTTCGTGGGCGCCGGGAACTACGGGGAGATCCTGCGCGACGACACGATCCGCACCGCGCTGGGCAACACGGCGATCTGGGTGGTGCTGGCCCCGGTCAGCGCCACCGCGCTCGGTCTGCTCTTCGCCGTGCTGACCGAACGGGTGCGCTGGGGAACGGCGTTCAAGCTGATCGTCTTCATGCCGATGGCCATTTCGATGCTCGCGGCGGGCATCATCTTCCGGCTCGTCTACGACGCCGACCCCGACCGGGGCGTCGCCAACGCCGTCTGGGTCGGCGTCCACGACACCTTCGCCGAGTCCTCCGCCTTCCCCAAGGCCCGCCCCGGCCGGGATTCGCCGCTGGTCCCGGCGGACGGGGGCGCGTACGTGACCCGCGAGCCGGTACGGGCGGGCGTCCCCGCGCCGCTCCCGCTGGTCGGCATCGCCCCGGACGCCCTTCCCCCGGAAACGCGTACGGCGCGGCCGGCCGCCGGCGAGCCCGGGAAGGTCACCGGCACCGCCTGGCAGGACTTCACCCGGGGCGGGGGCGGTACGACGAACACGGTCGACCCCACCGAGTCCGCCCTGCCGGGGCTGCGCGTCGAGGCGGTCAAGGACGGCCGGGTGGTCGACTCGGCGCGGACCCGGGCCGACGGCACCTTCACCCTGTCCGCCGCGGCCGACGGCGCGCTGCTGCGGCTGCCCGCCTCGAACTTCCGGGAGGCGTACGCGGGCGTCGAGTGGCTCGGCCCGACCCTGGTGACCCCGGCGGTGATCGGCGCCTACGTGTGGATGTGGTCCGGGTTCGCGATGGTGCTGATCGCGGCCGGGCTGGCCGCCGTACCGCGCGAGCTGCTGGAGGCGGCGCGGGTGGACGGGGCGAGCGAGTGGCAGGTGCTGCGGCGGATCACGGTGCCGCTGCTGGCGCCCGTCCTGGCCGTCGTGCTGGTGACCCTCGTCATCAACGTCATGAAGGTCTTCGACCTGGTCTTCGTGATCGCGCCGGGCGCGGTGCAGGACGACGCCAACGTCCTGGCCCTCCAGCTGTACCGGACCTCCTTCGGTACGGACGCCGATCCGGGGCTGGGCAGTGCCATCGCGGTGCTGCTGCTGGTGCTGGTCGCTCCCGTCATGGCCTACAACATCCGCCGGATGCGCCGGGAGGCCCGCCGATGAGCACACCGCCGCGCACCCAGCCCCGCAAGCCGTCCCCCGCCTCACCCCTCGCCCCGCTCCGCACCCCGCCGACCGCTCGGTCCCTGGCCGCCCGGGCGGCCGGCGGGGCGCTGCGCGTCTTCCTGGTCCTCGCGGGCCTGTTCTGGCTGCTGCCCACGCTCGGACTGCTGGTCTCCTCCTTCCTCTCCCCCACCGCGCTGAACGACGGCGGCTGGTGGCGGGCGCTGACCGCTCCCTCCCGGCTGACGGCCGGCAACTACGAGCGGCTGCTGGCCAACGAGACCGTCACGGGCTCGCTGATCGACACGGCGGCCATCGCGATCCCGGCGACGCTGCTCGTCCTGGCGCTGGGATCGTTCGCCGGATACGCCTTCGCCTGGATGGAGTTCCCCGGCCGCGACTGGCTGTTCCTGCTCGTGGTCGCACTGCTCGTCGTACCCGTCCAGGTGGCGCTGATCCCGGTCTCCGAACTCTTCGGTTCCGTCGGCCTGTTCGAGACCACGGCGGGCGTGGTCCTCTTCCACACCGCCTTCGGGCTGCCGTTCGCCGTGTTCCTGCTGCGGAACTTCTTCGCGGAGATCCCGCGCGAGCTGCTGGAGGCGGCCCGGCTCGACGGAGCGGGCGAACTGCGGCTGTTCGCAAGGGTGGTGCTGCCGCTGGGCGGTCCGGCGATCGCCTCGCTCGGCATCTTCCAGTTCCTGTGGGTGTGGAACGACATGCTGGTCGCCCTGGTCTTCGCGGACTCGGCGCACCCGCCCGTCACGGTCGCGCTCCAGCAGCAGGTACGGCAGTTCGGGAACAACATCGACGTGCTGGCGCCCGGCGCCTTCCTGTCGATGGTGGTGCCGCTCGTCGTCTTCTTCGCCTTCCAGCGGCAGTTCGTGTCGGGGGTGATGGCGGGAGCGATCAAATAGGCGGCCGGGCGGGCGACCAGGCAGACGATCGGGCAGGCCATCGGGCAGGTGGTCGGGGGGCCATCGGGCGGACCATCGGGCGGGCAGGCGGTCTCTGATCATGGTGTTGACGTGCCGTGTTGACGCTCCGTAACCCGAATGCCGCACCCTGCGTAACCCGATCACCACGCCGGGGGTTCCTGGGCCATATGTCCGCGCCGACCCCTGGATGTGCCGTGCCCCGGTTCAGCGTCATCGTGCCCGCGTACAAGGTCCAGGCGTACCTCCAGGAGAGTCTGGACTCGGTCCTGACCCAGTCGTACCCGGATCTCGAACTGATCGTGGTCGACGACGCCTCCCCGGACGCCTGCGGTTCGATCATCGACGACTACGCGGCCCGGGACCCCCGGGTCACCGCCGTGCACCTGGCGCACAACCTCGGCCTGGGACCGGCCCGCAACGCGGGCCTGTCCCGGGCCACCGGCGACTACGTCCTCTTCCTCGACGGCGACGACACCCTGGCCCCCGGCGCCCTCCAGGCCGTCACCGACCGACTGAAGGCCACCGGCTCCCCGGACGTCCTCGTCTACGACTACGCGCGCACCTACTGGACCGGCGAGCTGGTCCGCAACAGCCTCTCCCACCGCCTCTCCGAGGAGGGTCCGGCCAGCTTCCGCCTCGCCGACCGCCCCGCCCTCCTCGGCATGCTCATGGTCGTGTGGAACAAGGCATACCGCCGCGAGTACGTGGAGCGCGAGGGCCTCTCCTTCCCGCCCGGCTTCTACGAGGACACCCCCTGGACCTATCCGGCGCTCCTGGCGGCGGAGTCGGTCGCCGTCCTCGACCGGGTCTGCGTGCACTACCGCCAGCGCCGCACGGGTTCGATCCTGACCACGTCCACCCGACGCCACCTGGACGTCTTCGACCAGTACGACCGCGTCTTCGGCTACCTCGCCACCCGCCCCGAACTGGAGCGCTGGCGGCCCGCCGTGCACCGGCGGATGGCCGAGCACTTCTGCGCCCTGTACGCGGACCCGCGCCGGCTCCCGCGCGCCGCCCGGGCCGAGTTCTTCGCCCGGGCCTCGGCCCTGCTGCGCCGCTACCGGGTGCCGGGCCCCCGGCCGCTGTCCCTGAGCCGCACGGACCGCACCCGCCACCTCCTGATGCGGCTGGGCACCAGGCGCGCGTACCGCGTCCTGTCCGTGCTCCGCTCGGCCTCGCTCACCGCGGGCCGCGCCGGGGTCGCCCTGGGCCGGGGCCTGCGCGAGGCCGCCCTGCGCCTGCACTACCGCGCCCAGCGCCTGCTCCCGCTCCAGCCGGAGCTGGCCGTCTTCTCCGCGTACTGGCACGGCGGTTACGCCTGCAACCCGGCGGCGATCGAGGCCAAGCTGCGCGAACTCGCCCCGCGCATGCGGACGGCGTGGATCTGCGACCCGGCGCACGCCTCGACCGTGCCCCGCGGCACCACCCCGCTCCGCCCGGGCTCGGCGGCGTACTGGACGGCCCTGGCCCGCGCCACGTACCTCGTGACGAACGTCAACTTCGACCGTGCGCTGGTCAAGCGCCCCGGCCAGATCCTCGTCCAGACGCAGCACGGCACCCCGCTCAAGCGGGTCGGCCTCGACCTCCAGGACCGCCCGGCCGCCACCCCCACGACGGACTTCGCGGGCCTGCTCCGCGGCGCGGACCAGTGGGACTACCTGCTCTCCTCCAACCGCCACTCCACCCTCGTCTGGGAAAAGGCGGTCCCCTCCTCCTACACCACGCTCGAATACGGTTACCCCCGCAACGACGTGTTCCACCGGGCCACCCAGGCGGAGGTCCTGGAACTGCGCGAACGCCTCGGCATCCCGCCGGGCTCCACGGCGATCCTGTACGCGCCGACCCACCGCGACTACCGCCGCAGCCGCCCCGCGCAGCCGGACTTCGACCGCATCCTGCGCGACCTGGGCCCCCGCTACACGATCTTGACCCGCGCCCACCTCACGTACGCGGGCTCACCCGCCCCGGACCCCCACCCGCGCCTCCTCGACGTCTCCTCGCACCCCTCGGTCGAGGAACTCTGCCTGGCCTCGGACGCGTTGGTGACGGACTACTCGTCGCTGATGTTCGACTACGCGTCCTTGGACCGCCCGATCGTCATCCACGCGGACGACTGGGAGGCGTACGAGGCCTCCCGCGGCACGTACTTCGACCTGCGGGCCTTCCCCCCGGGAGCGATCGCCCGCACGGAGGACGAGCTGGTGGACATCTTCGCGACCGGCCACTGGCAGGGGTCCCGCTCGGCGCAGCTCCGCGCGTCCTTCCGGAGCCGGTTCTGCACGCACGACGACGGCCAGGCGGCGGAGCGCGTGGTCCGCCGCGTCTTCCTGAGCCAGCCGACCGCCCCCATCACCCCCCTGGAAGACCGCCGCCCCACCCCCGCGGCCCCCTCCGCCACCCCGGAACCCACCCTGGCCCACCTCACAACGGGCCGCTGGCCGTAGCCGGTCAAGCCGTCCGGCGTTTGGTCTTCCCAGCCGTCCGGCGTTTGAGGACCGGGGTCTGGGGCGGAGCCCCAGGGGGGTCCGGGCGCAGCCCGGTACCCCTGCTCTTCAGCCCGTCCGGCGCTTGAGGACCGGGGTCCGGGCAGCGCCCGGGGAACGGTGGAAGGGCGGGTAGGGGACCCAGCCCCGCGCAGCGGCAACGGTCGCAACGGGGACTTTCGCCCCGCGCAGCGGCCAGGGTCGCAGCGGGGAACTCCGCCCCGCGCAGCGGCACACCCGCAGCCGGGCCTCCCGGGAACGGCCCCGCGCAGCGCGAGCCCTCAGTCGGCGGGCCCGGCCGTCAGGCCGGCGACCACCGACCGCGCGAGGTCGTCCAGGTAGCCCCGCGACACCGCGTCCCGCACCACCACCTGCCGCCAGTACAGCGGCCCGATCGCCAGATCGAGCGCCCTCCCCGCATCCACCCCCGCCGGCAGCTCGCCCCGCGACACCGCCTCGGAGATGATCCCCTCCGCCATCCGCCGCTGCCCCTCCAGCAGCGCACCCCGCACCGCGTCCGCGATCTCCGGGTTCCGCGCCGCCTCCACCAGCAGGTCGGGGATCACCGCCGAGGCCACCGGATGCCGCAGCACGTGTGACATGACCTCCAGCAGCGCCCGTACGTCCCCGTAGAGCGACCCCGTCGACGGCACCGGCAGGCCGTCCGTGGCGAAGGCGCCCACCAGGTCGAGCACCAGGTGCAGCTTCGACTTCCACCGGCGGTACACGGCCGTCTTCCCGACGCCCGCCCGCCGCGCGATGCCCTCGATCGACATCCGCGCGAACCCCACCGTCGCCAGCTCCTCGACGACGGCCGTCCGGATCGCCTCGGTCACGTCCTCGCGCAGAACGGCGGCCCCCGCGGGGGCTCTGCGGGCGGCGGGGGAGGCGGGGGCAGCGGGGGCGGCAGCGGGCTCAGGCGTCATAAGCAGAGCATAACCCCCGACGACGATACGGTTGCGTTTCGACGCTCCACGACCTAACCTCGCCGTAGCGACGATACGGACCCGTTCCATCGCCAGCCGACGCCCCGACCCCGTCGAAAGCGACCCTCGTGACAGTGACCACCGCGCCACCGCCCGCCCCCTCGCACCGCAAGGGCCGCAGCACGGGCAAGGGCAGTGACAAGAACAGGATCCAGGCTCCGGACCCCGTCGCCGAGCTGGCGGCGGCCCACGACCTGACCCTCAGCGGAGCCCGCCCCACCCTCCCCCGCTACATCGCGCAGCTCTGGGGCCGGCGTCACTTCGTGACCGCGTACGCCACCGCCCGGATGCACGCCCAGTACAGCCAGGCCAGCCTCGGCCAGGTCTGGCACCTGATGACCCCGCTGCTCAACGCGGCCGTCTACTACTTCATCTTCGGCATCGTGATGCACGCCCAGAAGGCCGTACCGGACTACATCGCGTTCCTGATCACGGGCGTCTTCGTCTGGGACTTCATCGGAAGCTGTTTCAACGCCTCCACCCGCGCCGTGCAGTCCAACCTGGGCCTGGTCCGCGCCCTGCACTTCCCGCGCGCCTCGCTGCCGCTGTCCACCGTCGTCCAGCTCTTCCAGCAGCTCCTGATCACCATGGGCGCGCTGATCGTCCTGCTGCTCATCTACGGCCAGACCCCAGCCCTGAGCTGGCTGCTCGCCGCCCCCACCCTCCTGCTCATGGCCGTCTTCTGCGCCGGCTGCGCCATGGTCATGGCGCGGATCGGCGCGAAGAGCCCCGACATCAGCCAGCTGATGCCGTTCGTCCTGCGGACCTGGATGTACGGCTCGGGCGTCATGTGGTCGATCGACCAGATGCTCCGTACGGACCACCTGCCGAGCTGGGTCTCGATGGCCCTCAAGCTCAACCCCGCCGCCGTCTTCATCGACCTGATGCGCTTCGCGCTCATCGACTCGTACAAGGCGAGCCAGCTCCCTCCGCACGTCTGGCTGGTCGCCCTGGGCTGGGCCCTGCTCGCCGGGATCGGCGGGTTCGTTTTCTTCTGGAAGGCAGAGGAGGAGTACGGCCGTGGCTGACACCGCAAGCGCAACCGCAACCTCAACCGCAAGCGCAACCGCAACCGTGAGCGCAACCGCAACCGTGAGCGCAACCAAGACCGAGACCCGCACCCCGACCGTCATCGCCGACGACGTCCACGTGATCTACAAGGTGCACGGCTCGGGCGGCCGCAAGGGCGGCGCGACCGCGGCCCTGAGCCGGATCTTCTCCCGCGAGCCCGCCCCCGGCATCCGCGAGGTGCACGCCGTCAAGGGCGTCAGCTTCACCGCGTACAAGGGCGAGGCCATCGGCCTGATCGGCACCAACGGCTCGGGCAAGTCCACCCTGCTGTCCGCCATCGCCGGCCTCCAGCCGGTCGCGCGCGGCCGGATCTTCTCGCACGGCCAGCCGTCGCTGCTCGGTGTGAACGCCGCCCTGATGAACGACCTGACCGGCGAACGCAACGTGGTCCTCGGCGGCCTCGCCATGGGGATGACCAAGCAGCAGATCCGCCAGCGGTACCAGGAGATCGTCGACTTCTCCGGCATCAACGAGAAGGGCGACTTCATCAACCTGCCCATGCGCACCTACTCCTCCGGCATGGGCGCCCGGCTGCGCTTCTCCATCGCCGCCGCCAAGGACCACGACGTCCTGATGATCGACGAGGCCCTGGCCACCGGCGACGCCGCCTTCCAGCGCCGCAGCCAGGCCCGCATCGAAGAACTCCGCGAACACGCCGGCACCGTCTTCCTCGTCAGCCACGGCATCGGCACGGTCCGCGAGACCTGCGACCGCGCGATCTGGCTCGAATCCGGCGTCCTGCGCATGGACGGCCCCTCGGAAGAGGTCTGCGACGCGTACGAGGAGTTCACCAGGAAGCGCTGACCAATCCGCCGCGCCAAAATCCAGCCCCTCCGGCGTTCGAGGAGCGGGGGTCCGGGGGCTGGCCCCCGGCAACGGCGCCGCACCCGCCCACGACGAACCGCACCACGAACGGGCCGGGCCCGGAACCCCAGAAGGGGGTCCCGGGCCCGGCCCGTTGCATCAAGCGGCCCGCCAGGACTACGCGTGCGCCCTCAAAAGCGAGCGCATCGTCCGCATGGCGACGGACAGGTTCGCCAGGTCGAAGTCGTCCGACCCCTGGATCTCGTCCAGAGTCGTCCGCGCACGCCCGATGATCGCCGCGTTCTTCTCCTCCCACGCCTTGAAGCGCTCCTCGGGAGTGGAGGCCCCGTTCCCGACCGCCAGCACGTCCGCGGTCAGCGCCGCGTGCGCGGAGAACAGGTCCTCGCGGATGGACGCGCGGGCCATCGACTGCCAGCGGTCGGCCCGCGGCAGCTCGATGATCCGGTCCATCAGCTGGGTGATGTCCAGCCGGTCGGCGAGGTCGTAGTACACCTCGGCGACGGCCAGCGGCTCGACACCCGTACGGTCCGAGATCGCGACGATGTCCAGCGTCGGGAAGGCGGAGGAGAACCCGGCCACCTTGGCCGCCAGCTCCTGCGGCACGCCCTCGCCGATCAGCTCGGCCATGACCGCCTCGTACCACTCCAGGTCCGCGCCGCGCACCAGCTTCGGCAGGTCCGACCAGACCTGCGTCACCCGCTCGGTGAAGAGCTCGATGGTCTCGGTGATCTGGAGCGGCTGCGGCCGGTTGTTCAGCAGCCAGCGCGTACCGCGCTCGACCAGGCGCCGCGAGTGCAGCCGGATCCGGGTCTGGACGTCGGCGGCGACCTCGTTGTCGAGGGCCTCCACCTCGTCCCACACCCCGGCCAGGCCGAAGATCTCGCGGGCCGCGAGCTGCGCCCTGATGATCTCCTCCAGGGAGGCTCCGGTCTCCTCGCGCAGGCGGTGCAGGAAGGTCGAGCCACCGCTGTTGACGGTGTCGTTGACCAGCACCGTGGTGATGATCTCGCGGCGCAGCGCGTGCCCGTCGACCTGCTCGGGGAACTTCGCGAGCAGCGCGCCCGGGAAGTAGGCGTGCAGCAGGCGGGCCAGGTACGGGTCGTCCGGCAGCTCGGTGTGGATGAGCTCGTCCGCCACCGTGATCTTGGTGTAGGCGAACAGGACGGCCAGCTCCGGCTGGGTCAGGCCCTTGGCGTTGTTCAGCAGCTCGCGCAACTGCCGGTCGTTGGGCAGGAACTCCAGGGCGCGGTCCAGCAGGCCGTCACGGCCCAGGCGGCGCATGAAGCGCTGCTGGGCGTGGAGCAGGCTGGGGGCCTGGGCGGCGCCGTTGGCCAGGGCCACGTTCTGCGCGTAGTTGTTGCGCAGCACCAGCCGGCCGACCTCGTCGGTCATCGCGGCGAGGAACTTGTTGCGCTGCTTGACGGTCAGGTCCCCTTCGGCGACCACCGAGTTCAGCAGGATCTTGATGTTCACCTCGTGGTCCGAGGTGTCCACGCCCGCACTGTTGTCGATGGCGTCGGTGTTGACCTTGCCGCCCTCGCCGCCGGCGCCGCTGCGCGCGAACTCGATGCGGCCGAGCTGGGTCAGGCCAAGGTTGCCGCCCTCGCCGATGACCTTGGCCCGCACGTCGGAGCCGTTGACGCGGATGGAGTCGTTGGCCTTGTCGCCGACGTCCGCGTGCGTCTCGGCCGTCGCCTTGACGTACGTACCGATGCCGCCGTTCCACAGCAGGTCCACGGGGGCCTTGAGGATGGCCTGCATCAGGTCGGCGGGGGTCATCTTGGAGACGCCCTCCTCGATCCCGAGGGCCGCGCGGACCTGCGCGTTGACCGGGATGGCCTTCGCGCTGCGCGGGTGGATCCCGCCGCCGGCCGACAGCAGCGAGCTGTCGTAGTCCGCCCACGAGGAGCGCGGCAGGTCGAAGAGGCGCCGGCGCTCGGCGTAGGAGGTCGCCGCGTCCGGGTTCGGGTCGATGAAGATGTGCCGGTGGTCGAAGGCCGCCACCAGGCGGATGTGCTCGGAGAGCAGCATGCCGTTGCCGAAGACGTCGCCGGACATGTCGCCGACGCCGACGACCGTGAAGTCCTGCGTCTGGGTGTCGTGCCCGAGCTCGCGGAAGTGCCGCTTGACGGACTCCCAGGCGCCGCGGGCGGTGATGCCCATGCCCTTGTGGTCGTAGCCGGCCGAGCCGCCGGAGGCGAAGGCGTCGCCCAGCCAGAACCCGTAGGACTCCGCGACCCCGTTGGCGATGTCGGAGAAGGTCGCGGTGCCCTTGTCGGCGGCGACGACGAGGTAGGTGTCGTCCTCGTCGTGGCGGACCACGCCCTTGGGCCGCACGACCTCGCCGCCGACCATGTTGTCGGTGATGTCGAGCAGCGCCGAGATGAAGATCTTGTACGAGGCGATGCCCTCGGCGAGCCAGGCGTCGCGGTCCACCGACGGGTCGGGAAGGTTCTTCGCGACGAAGCCGCCCTTGGCGCCGACGGGCACGATGACGGTGTTCTTGACCATCTGCGCCTTGACCAGGCCGAGGATCTCCGTACGGAAGTCCTCGCGGCGGTCGGACCAGCGCAGGCCGCCTCGGGCGACCTTGCCGAAGCGCAGGTGGACGCCCTCGACGCGCGGGGAGTAGACCCAGATCTCGAAGGCCGGACGCGGCGCCGGCAGATCGGGGATGGCCTGCGGGTCGAACTTCATCGACACGTAGGAGTGCTGCTCGCCGGAGTCGTTGAGCTGGAAGAAGTTCGTGCGCAGCGTCGCCTTGATGAGGGTGAGGAAGGAGCGCAGGATGCGGTCCTCGTCCAGCGAGGCGACCTGGTCCAGGGCCCCGTCCAGCTCCTCCAGCATCGCGTCGACGAGCTCGGTGCCCGCGGACTGGCGGCCGGGGGACATCCGGGCCTCGAAGAGGGAGATCAGCAGCCGGGTGGTGTGGGCGTTGTTGCGGAGGGTGTCCTCCATGTAGTCCTGGCTGAAGGTGGCACCGGCCTGGCGCAGGTACTTGGCGTACGCGCGCAGGACCACGGCCTGGCGCCAGGTCAGTCCGGCGCCCAGCACCAGGGTGTTGAAGTTGTCGTTCTCCGCGTCGCCCTGCCAGACGGCGGAGAAGGCGTCCTGGAACCGCTCGCGGGCGTCGTCGCCGAGGTAGTTCGAGGTCCCGGCGGAGTCACCGCCGCTCGGCAGCGGCATCCGCAGACCGAAGTCGTAGATCCACGCGTTGGTGCGGTCGGTGCAGCGCAGCTCGTACGGCCGCTCGTCGGTGACCTCGACGCCCAGGCGCTGCAGGACCGGCAGGACCGCGGAGAGCGAGACCTGCTCGCCCGTGCGGTAGATCTTGAACCGGCGTTCGCCGGGGCCCGCGCCGACCGGCTCGTACAGCGACAGCGCGAACTCGCGGTCGCTGGCATTCAGCCGCTCCAGGTGGACCAGGTCCGCCACGGCCGAGCGCGGCGAGTGGTCGGCCTTGTACCCCTCGGGGAAGGAGTTGGCGTACTTGCGCAGCAGCTCGGCGGCGCGCTCCTCGCCCAGCTCCGCGACGAGCGCCTCACCGAAGCCGTCGGCCCAGGAGCGGGCGGCCTCGACCAGCCGGCCCTCGATCCGCTCGACGTCGGCGTCGGTCAGCACGGGCAGCTCGGTGCCCTGCGGGACGCGGACGACGAAGTGGATGCGGGAGAGGATCGACTCGGTGTTCCAGGCGGTGAAGTCGACGCTGATGCCGTCGAGCTCCTCCTGCAGGATCGCGATCAGCCGCAGCCGCACGCCGGTGGTGTAGCGGTCGCGCGGCAGGTAGACCAGCGCGGAGTAGTAGCGCCCGTACTCGTCCTGGCGCAGGTACAGCCGCAGCCGGCGGCGCTCCTGGAGGTACAGCACGGAGGTGGCGATGGCCTGGAGCTGGTCGACCGGGGTCTGGAACAGCTCGTCGCGCGGGTACGTCTCCAGGATCTGGAGCAGGTCGCGGCCGTCGTGGCTGGACGGGGCGAAGCCCGCGCCTTCCAGGACCTCGGCGACCTTGCGGCGGATGACCGGGACCCGGCGCACCGACTCGGTGTACGCGGCGGAGGAGAACAGGCCGAGGAAGCGGCGCTCGCCGACGACGTTGCCCTCGGCGTCGAACTTCTTCACGCCGACGTAGTCGAGGTACGACGGGCGGTGGACGGTGGAGCGGCTGTTGGCCTTGGTCAGCACCAGCAGGCGGTGCTCGCGGGCCTTGGCCCGGGCGTCGGCCGGCAGCCGGTTGAAGGACGGGGAGACGGGGTGCGCCTCGTCCTGGCCGTGGTGCAGCGGGTCGGAGCGCAGGATGCCGAGGCCGGTGCCGGGCACGGCGGACAGGGAGTCGCCGTCGACGAGGTTGTACTCGCGGTAGCCGAGGAAGGTGAAGTGGTCGTCGGCGAGCCAGCGCAGCAGCTCGCGGGCCTCTTCGAGCTCGTACTCGCGCAGGTCCGGGGCGGTCGGCTCCTCGGGCAGCTCCTGCGCGATGCGCAGCGCCGCGTCGCGCATCTTCTCCCAGTCCTCGACGGACTCGCGCACGTCGGACAGGACGCGCTGCAGATCGGCGGTGATCTGCTTGAGGTCGGCCTTGTCGGTCTCGCGGTCGATCTCGACGTGGATCCACGACTCGACGAGGGAGTCGTGAGGCCGCGCGGTGCGGGGACCGTGCGCGTCGCAGTCGGGGCCGAGGATCTCGATCAGCTTGCCGGTGACGTCGCGGCGGACGACCACCTGCGGGTGGATCACGACGTGGATGCCGCGCCCGTGGCGGGACAGCTCGTTCGTCACCGAGTCCACGAGGAAGGGCATGTCGTCGGTGACCACCTCGACGACGGAGTGGCTGGAGGTCCAGCCGTTCTCCTCCACCGTGGGCGTGTGCACGCGCACGCTCGCCGTGCCCTGCGGGCGCTTCTCCGCGAGCCGGTAGTGCGAGAGCGCGCCCCCGAACACGTCGACCGGGTCCCGGTCGAGCAGGTCCTCCGGGGCGGTGTGCAGGTAGTAGCGCTGGAGGTAGGCGAGAGTCGTGTCCCGGTCGGGACGCTCCCCCTGTTCGGACCCAGTCGGAAGTAGCCCCCCGGCCGGGCTGTTCTCAGCTACCCGTGCCGCCCGCGCGAGCAGCTCGGCCTTTGCTTCGTCCAGCTTGGTCTGCATGTCCTCTGGCTCCTGTCGCGCGCCATTGCGTGACGTAGGTGAAGGAAGGAACGGCATAGCACCGCGAGGCGGGGATTCGTTGTCCGTCCGGGATCGACGCTATGCCGTCGAGAGAGCCCGCCGGGAGGAAATCGGCCAAGATCGGCAGGACGTCCCGGGGGCGGAGATCAGCGACGGCCCGGGCACGGATGTGCGCCGGGCGCCGGGCGGAGGCTTCAGTGCCTCCGAGAACTATCGCGCTGATCACGGGTACCAGGCTATCTCGCTCCACCCCCGGCTCGTCATGAGCTGTATGTGTACAAAAGAGGGGGGGTAACTTTGACACTCTGGACAGGGCCCGGGCCGGCCGGGCGTGCCAGACCGGTGCGCGGTCGCTCTCCGCTCATGACCCGGTCGCTATCCGGCCAGCTCGCGAGCAGTGCGTACGGCCTCCGCCAGGCTGTCCACTACGGGCACACCGGCTGATTCCAGACTGCCGCGGCTGTGCGAACCGCCCGTATAGAGGACGGCCCGCGCGCCCACGTGCGCGGCGGCCAGCGCGTCGTCCACGGCGTCTCCGATGAGGACCGTACGCCCGGCCGTCACTCCCGTCCCGTCCAGGGCCGCCAAGTGACGTACGAGGTGTCCCGCCTTGGTGGTGTGGGAGGGCCCGGTGCGCCCGTCGACGCGCAGGAAGTGCGTGTCGATCCCGTGCGCCCGGACGAGCGGCACGAGCTTGTCGTGGGGCGCGAGGGACAGCAGGGACTGCGTGAGCCCGCCCTCCTGCCAGTCCCGCAGGAGCTCGCGAGCCCCCTCGGCGAGCCCGGCGTCCTCGGCGGCCGCCCAGTAATGGCGGTGGAAGGCCTCGTCCATGACCAGCCACTCGGCGTCCGTGGGGTGCCGGCCCATGAGCCGCTCGTAGAACTTCGGCACCGGTACGACGTACAGCTCGCGGTACCGCTCCAGGGTGATCGGAGCGAGGCCGAGCTCGGCGAAGGAGGCGTTGGTGGCGGCTATCACGGCGTCGATGTCGTGGAGCAGCGTGCCGTTCCAGTCCCACACGATGTGCGGGGCCGCGAGCGCGGACACCGGGGCCGCCGGGCCCCCGGACGCGGTGGCGACGGATACGGGCACGGACACGGGCACGGCGGCAGACTGGGCCGGCACCGCGAGCGCGGGGCCCTCGGGCGTCGGGACCACGAGTACGGGGTCCTCGGGTGCGGGGTCGCGGGGTGCGGGGTTCCGGGGTGCGGGGTTCCGGGGTGCGGCGCTCACTTCAGCAGCCCCGGAATCTCCTGGACCCCGAACCACAGCAGCTCGTGGTCCTCGGCCCCGTCGACGGTGTGGCGCGCGTCCTCGTCGCCCCCCTCAGCGGCCGCGACGGCCGCGACGGCGGCGCTCACGTCCTCCAGGGCCTCTTCGGCATCCACGTGCACCGCGGCCGCCACCGAGAGCCGTACGGCCCCGGCGAGCGCCACCCGGCCGAGCGCGGCCTCGTCGGCGCCGGGGGCGTCGGTGGCGGCCTTGTCGTCCACGTCGACGGCCACCACGACCCGCTTGCGGGGTGCGGCCCCGTCCTCGGCGATCATCCGCAGCGAGGCGGCGGCGGCCCTGTTCAGGGCGGCGTACTCCAGCTCCTCGATGTCGTCCGACACGAACCACTCGCGCAGCCCGGGCGTGACGGCGTACGCCCGCAGCGGAGCCGGGCCCAGCTCACCCGCCCGGTGCGCCTCGGCGAGCCCGGGCAGGGTCAGGGGGACGTACACGCGCATGGCCGGCTGCTTTCGGTAGTCGGAAACGCCCCCAGGATACGACCGTGACGCGCCGCGCATCCCCCCGCGCCCCCCTCGCACACGTCGACCCCAGGCGCCTCCGCGCCTCCGCGGCGAGCCGCACCGAACCCCATCCGCTGACACCCCCGGGGAGCAGTCCCCGGGGCCGGGCACCCGCCCCGGGGACACAGCCACCGTGACGCACTGTCCAGGCCGGACCCCGGCACAGCTCCCCACCACCCCGTGCCCGGCCCCGGCCCACCCCGAAGGCAACGGGGATCCAAGGGCCAACCCGAACCCATGACCCGCTGTCCAGGCCGAACCCCGGCCCCGGCACAGCTCCCACTTCCAGCACCCCCCACCACCCCGTGCCCGGCGCCAGCGCACCCGGAAGGCCCCGAGGCTCCACGAGCCGACCCAAAGCCATGACCCCGTGTCCAGGCCGAACCCCGACCCCGGCACAGCTCCCTACCTCCAGCACCCCCCACCACCCCGTGCCCGGCCCCGGCCCACCCGGCAGGCCCCGAGGCTCCACGAGCCGACCCAAAGCCATGACCCCGTGTCCAGGCCGAACCCCGACCCCGGCACAGCTCCCTACCTCCAGCACCCCCCACCACCCCGTGCCCGGCCCCGGCCCACCCGGAAGGCCCCAGGGCTCCACAGGCCAACCCGAAGCCATGACCCGGTGTCCGGGCGGGGCCCCGGCCACGGGAGAGCTCTTCGCCTCCAGCACCCCCCACCCCACTGCGTCCGGTGACGGCGCACCCGGTAGGGGGCCGGGCCCCGGACTCCGTCCGTGACGGCCCGCGTCCCCCTTCGGGCTGCCGCGGCGCGGCCCGGCGGCGTCCACTTCGCTCCCGGTGGGCCCCGGGGGCGGGGCCCGGGGCGGCCGGGGACCGACCCGGATAGGTGAAGGCGGGCCGGACGCGGGGCACCCCCGCGGCGTCGTTGCGGAGCGTGTTCGCGGCCCCGTAGAAGTCCCCTATCAAGTTACCGCCCGGTACCACGCCGGGCCCGACCCCGGGGACGACCACCATGACCACCAGCACCCCCCGCACCACGGAAACCACCCCCGGAACCGGCGCCACGGGGACCACCGGGAGCCCTCGCCTGCCCAGGACCACCGGAAGCCCCGGGACCGGGACCGGGGCCAGGTCCGGGTCCCGGTCCGGGGCCGCCCAGCCGAACCGCACCACCGAAGCGACCGCGCCCACCGGTACCGGCCGGGGCCCCGGGGGCCCCGGGCGCCCCGGGAGCGGCGGCCCCCGCACGGCCGCCGGGGGCGGCGCCGGCACCGGCCCGGGCCGCGGCTCCGCGAGGCCCGGCCGCCACGACCGGCGGCGGCCCCCCACCACCCTCCACCGCGGCAGCGGCCCGCACCACTGGTTCGCCGAACGGCTGCTCGCCGTCCTCAGCGGACGCCGCCCCGTGCACTCCCTGATCGGCCACACCATCGGCCCGGCCTACGACCAGCTGATCACCCTCGCCCCCGCCGACCCCGCGCAGGAGCGCGCGTACGGCGCCCGCCGGCTGAGCCCCGTCCTCCACGGATGCGGCCGCTTCACCCCCGGCCCGGGGGTCATCGAGGCCTTCGCCCGCATCGCGACGGGCGACCGCCTCACCGCGCTGGCCTTCCGCCTGGAGCAGGGCCCCGACCTGCGCTGGCGCTGCGCCGCCGTGGAACTCCAAGGCCCCCGCCCATGAACCCGCGTCCGCACACACCAACGCCGCCGGGGCCGGACCCCACGCACAGCGTGGTGTCCGGCCCCGGCGGCGTTCCCGCGAGCAGCCCGCGGGCTACTTCTTGCGGCGACGGCCGCCCGTGGCCTTCGCGGCCTTACGGCGCTCCGCGCGCGTCATCCCGGAGTCGTCACCGGAATCGGATTCGAAGTCACCCTCGACGACGCCGCCCTCACCGTCCACGGTGGGCGCGGAGAAGTGCAGGCGGTCCGGCCGCTGCGGGGCGTCCAGACCCTTCGCCCGGATCTCCGGCTTGGTCAGCGACGGACCGGAGTCCGACACCAGGACCTCCTCGACCTGCTGCTCGACCTGGACCTCCAGGTTGAACAGGTAGCCGACGGACTCCTCCTTGATGCCCTCCTGCATGGCGTTGAACATGTCGAAGCCCTCGCGCTGGTACTCGACCAGCGGGTCCTTCTGGGCCATCGCCCGCAGGCCGATGCCCTCCTGCAGGTAGTCCATCTCGTACAGGTGCTCGCGCCACTTGCGGTCCAGCACCGACAGCACCACGCGCCGCTCCAGCTCGCGCATGATGTCGGAGCCGAGCGTGCTCTCGCGGGCCGCGTACTGCTCGTGGATGTCGTCCTTGACGGACTCCGCGATGAACTCGGCGGTGATGCCGGCGCGGTCGCCCGCGGCGTCCTCCAGCTCCTCCACCGTGACCTTGATCGGGTAGAGCTGCCGGAAGGCGTTCCACAGCCGGTCCAGGTCCCACTCCTCCGCGAACCCCTCGACCGTCTCGGCCGTGATGTACGCGTCGATGGTGTCGTCCATCATGTGCCGGATCTGCTCCTGGAGGTCTTCGCCCTCCAGCACCCGGCGGCGCTCCTTGTAGATGACGGTGCGCTGGTTGTTCAGCACCTCGTCGTACTTCAGGACGTTCTTGCGCGTCTCGAAGTTCTGGGTCTCGACCTGCGACTGGGCCGAAGCGATGGCCCGCGTGACCATCTTGTTCTCGATCGGCACGTCGTCCGGCACGTTCGCCATCGACATGACGCGCTCGACCATCTGCGCCTTGAACAGCCGCATCAGGTCGTCGCCGAGCGACAGGTAGAAGCGGGACTCGCCCGGGTCGCCCTGTCGGCCGGAACGGCCGCGCAGCTGGTTGTCGATGCGGCGCGACTCGTGGCGCTCGGTGCCCAGCACGTACAGCCCGCCGAGGTCCTTGACCTCCTCGAACTCCGCCTTCACGGCCGCCTCGGCCCGCGTGAGCGCCTCGGGAAGGGCGTGCGCCCACTCCTCGATGTGCTCCTCCGGGTCCAGGCCGCGCTGGCGCAGCTCGGCTTCGGCGAGGTCGTCCGGGTTGCCGCCGAGCTTGATGTCGGTACCGCGGCCGGCCATGTTCGTGGCGACCGTGACGGCGCCGCGACGGCCCGCCTGGGCGACGATCGTGGCCTCACGGTCGTGCTGCTTCGCGTTCAGCACCTCGTGCGGGATGCCGCGCTTGGAGAGCTGCTGCGAGAGGTACTCGGACTTCTCGACCGACGTCGTACCGACGAGGATCGGCTGGCCCTTCTCGTGCTTCTCCGCGATGTCGTCGACGACGGCGGCGAACTTCGCGACCTCGGTGCGGTAGATCAGGTCCGCCTGGTCCTTGCGGACCATGTCGCGGTTGGTCGGGATCGGGACGACACCGAGCTTGTAGATCTGCTGGAACTCGGCGGCCTCGGTCATGGCCGTACCGGTCATGCCCGACAGCTTCGAGTACAGGCGGAAGAAGTTCTGCAGGGTGATCGTGGCGAGGGTCTGGTTCTCGTCCTTGATGTCCACCCCTTCCTTCGCCTCGATCGCCTGGTGCATGCCCTCGTTGTAGCGGCGGCCCGCGAGGATACGGCCGGTGTGCTCGTCGACGATCATGACTTCGCCGTCGATGACGACGTAGTCCTTGTCGTTCTTGAAGAGTTCCTTGGCCTTGATCGCGTTGTTCAGGTAACCGACGAGCGGGGTGTTCACCGACTCGTAGAGGTTCTCGATGCCGAGCCAGTCCTCGACCTTCGCGACACCGGACTCGTGGATGCCGACGGTGCGCTTCTTCTCGTCGACCTCGTAGTCGCCGGTCTCCTCGATGCCCTTGAGGGGCTGGCCGGGCTCGCCCTTGGTCAGGCGCGTGACCAGCTTCGCGAAGTCCGCGTACCACTTGGTGGCCTGGTCGGCCGGGCCCGAGATGATCAGCGGGGTACGGGCCTCGTCGACGAGGATCGAGTCGACCTCGTCGACCACGGCGAAGTTGTGGCCGCGCTGGACGAGCTCGTCCTGCGACCACGCCATGTTGTCGCGGAGGTAGTCGAAGCCGAACTCGTTGTTCGTGCCGTACGTGATGTCGGCGGCGTACTGCTCGCGGCGCTGCGCCGGAGACATGTTCGCCAGGATGCACCCGACCTCCAGGCCGAGGAACTTGTGCACCCGGCCCATCATCTCGGAGTCGCGCTCGGCGAGGTAGTCGTTCACCGTGATCAGGTGGACGCCCTTGCCGGACAGCGCGTTCAGGTACGCCGGGAGCGTGCCGACGAGGGTCTTGCCCTCACCGGTCTTCATCTCGGCGACGTAGCCGAGGTGCAGGGCGGCGCCGCCCATCATCTGGACGTCGTAGTGACGCTGGCCGAGGACGCGCTTCGCGGCCTCGCGGACCGTCGCGAAGGCCTCGGGCAGCAGGTCGTCCAGGGTCTCGCCGTCCTGGAAGCGCTGCTTGTACTCGTCCGTGAGCGCACGCAAGTCGGCGTCGGAGAGGTTGACGAAGTCCTCTTCGATGGAGTTGACCTGGTCCGCGATGCGGTGCAGTTTTTTGAGGATCTTGCCTTCGCCTGCACGCATGAGCTTGTTGAAGACGGACACCGAGGTTTGTCTCCTTGCCGGTCGGGCCTGGCACTGTTTCGTGCACGGGCACGGAGGGTGGGCCCCACCGCAACGGCCATCGTAAGCGAGGACGCGGTCACGTCGGGAGGTCCGCACTGCCGCGGGGCTGGACTGCCCGGAAATGAGAACGTGCGAGGGGCACCGAAGGTGCCGGTATGGGCGGTCTCTCTTCCACAATCCGTTCCCCCGCGACCGTCCTCCCACAGCGGAATCCGTCCATGGAACCGATCACCCTGACCACCGAGCGCCTCGTCCTGCGCCCCCTGGCGCGCGGGGGTCGGCAAGGACGTCTCCCGTACCTTCCTCGCCTGTCGGTGGCCGGGTCTAGGGTGCGGTCATGACACCCGCACCCCCGCCGACCGTGTCCCTCTCCGCCGACGAGGCCCGCCGCATCGCGCTGCGCGCGCAGGGGTTCCTGGGCGCCCCGGACCGGCGGGGCGGGGTCCGCGGCGTCCTGCGCCACCTGGGCGCCGTCCAGCTCGACACGATCTCCGTACTGGCCCGCTCCCACGAGCTCGTCCCGTACGCGCGCCTCGGCGCGGTCGGCCGCTCCGCCGTCGAAGCCTCGTACTGGTCGGACCAGCACGCCTTCGAGTACTGGTCGCACGCGGCCTGCATCCTGCCGATCGAGGAATGGCCGCACTTCGCCTTCCGCCGCCGGGCCCGCAAGACCCGCGGCCACCGCTGGCACGTCCTGGCGGACAAGGACCGCTCGACGAAGACGGTCCTGGACCGCCTGGCGGCCGAGGGCCCCCTCACCTCCACCGAACTGGGCGGCGCCAAGAACGGCGGCGAATGGTTCGAATGGTCCGAGACGAAGATCGCGGTGGAGTGGCTCCTCGACATCGGCGAGGTCGTCTGCACCGAACGCCGCGGCTGGAAGCGGGTCTACGACCTCCCCGAGCGGGCCGTCCCCGGAGCACTGCTCCACGACGACCTGGACGACCGCGAGTGCAAGCGCCGCCTGGTGGCGCTCGCCGGTCAGTCCCTGGGCGTGGGCACCCGTTCCGACATCGCGGATTACCACCGCCTCAAGAACCAGGACTTCGACGCCGTGATCGAGGACGCGGGCCTGGTCCCGGTGGAGGTGGAGGGCTGGGGCAAACCGGCCTGGGCGGACCCCTCGGCCCTCTCCCCGCTCCCCCGGGGCCGCCACCGCACGACCTTGCTCTCGCCCTTCGACTCCCTGATCTGGGAACGCCCGCGCACGGAGCGGATCTTCGGCTTCACCCACCGCCTGGAGGCCTACGTGCCCAAGCCCCGGCGGATCCACGGCTACTTCGCGATGCCCCTGCTGGCCGGAGGCCGCCTCCAGGGCCGCGTGGACCCGGCCCGCGAGGGCACCACCCTGGTGGCCCGCCAACTCTCCCTGATCACCCCGAAGGCGGCCCGCCCCATGGCAGAAGCCCTCCGCGAAGCCGCCACATGGGTCGGCTGCGACACGATCCGCATCGACCGCGCGAGCTCCCCGGCGGAAGCGGCAGCGGTAACGGCGGAACTGTCGACCCTCTGAAGCCGCTTTTCAGCCGTCCGGCGCTTGAGGACCGGGGTCTGGGGCAGGCCGGACCCCTACCGGATCTCGAGGATCTTCTCCCGCATCGCGTACACCACCGCCTCCATCCTGGAGTGCAACTGCAGCTTCTCCAGAATGTTCCGCACATGGTTCTTCACGGTGTTCTCGGAGATGAACAACTCCTTCGCGATGTCGCGGTTGTTCATCCCGGTGGCCACCAGCTTCAAGACCTCCAGCTCCCGATCCGTCAGCCGCGGCGCCGGCACCAACCGCCGCTCGTCCGTCCGCTGGATCATCGACTTGAACTCCGTCAGCAGCTTCGACGCCATCGAAGGACTGATCTGCGACTGCCCGTCGGCCACCGCCCGGATCGCCGTCGCGACCTCGTCCGTGGAGATCTCCTTCAGCAGGTACCCGGTGGCCCCCGCCTTGATCGCGTCGTAGAGGTCCGCCTCCTCGTCGCTGATCGTCAGCATGATGATCTTCGCGGAGGGCGCCACCTCCTTGATCGAGGTGCACGCCTCGATCCCGCCCCGCCGCGGCATCCGCACATCCATCAGCACGATGTCCGGCAGCAGATCCGCCGCCTTGTCCACGGCCTCCGCCCCGTCACCCGCCTCGCCGACGACCTGGATGTCCTCCTCCTGCGCGAGGACGATCTCCAGCCCGCGCCGGAACAGCGCGTGGTCGTCGACCACGAGCACCCGGATCGGCTCTGCCACCCGGTCCTCGTCACGGCAGCCCGCACCGTTGTCATCACGCACCGGCCCGAAGCTGTCCGCCATCGTTCCTCCCCCTGCACCACGGTGCTGAGCTGCTGGGTCAATCCGACGAGAGCGGCCGCCGGCTGACTGCCCGACATGATTCCATGCCCAGGTAACCGAACGGGGGCCGACGATTACAGGCCGACCCTTACGAGCCACCGTTTCGCAGCCATCACCTCACACGAGTGCCCCCGCGCCCGCCTGGGCGAACGCGGGGGCACCACACCGGCACCGCACGGACATCCGGATCCAGCCCGGAATCAGTCCGGAATCAGTCCGGATCCAGCCCGGAATCAGTCCGGAATCAGTCCGGAATAGGCGGCTCAGCCTCCGAGCGCGCCACCCGCGCCCGCGCCGTCGAGCTCACCCGAGCTGGAGGCGGCGTCGGAGGCGTTGAGGTGGATCACGCCGTAGTCGTAACCGTGGCGCCGGTAGACGACGCTCGGCATCTTGGTGTCGGAATCGACGAACAGATAGAAGTCGTGACCGACCAGTTCCATCTCGTACAGGGCCTGGTCGAGCGACATGGGTGCGGCCGAGTGGGTCTTCTCGCGCACGACGAGCGGGCCGTCGCCCTGCACTTCCAGCGATCCGATCCGGGTGGTCGGAATCGCGTCGGTCTCCTCGCCGTTGACCGGCTCGCCGTTGGCGTTGAGGGTGGCGGCGTTCGGGACCACATCGGCGACCTCGGCCGCCGAGAGCCGTCCGGCGCCGCGCCGCGTGTAGCGCTTGTCGTGCTGCTTGCGCAGCCGGGCCTCCAGCTTGTCCTGAGCGAGGTCGAGCGCCGCGTACGCGTCGGCGGCGGAAGCCTCGGCACGAATCACCGGGCCCCGCGAACGCAGGGTGATCTCCACGCGGTCGGAACGGTCGGCCTGGCGCGGGTTGTGCTCCTTGGACACCTCGACGTCCAAGCTGATCACCTTCGCGTCGAGCTTCTGGATCCGCTCCGGATTCAGCTTCTCGGCCACGTGCTTGCGGAACCGGTCGGGCACCTCGGTCTTACGGCCCTTGACGACGATGTCCACGCAGAACTCCGTTCCCGGATAGCTCCGCCTCAGGGGCGAAGCGTCTCCCTTTCGCACCAGACCCCGGTGAACACCGGAGCCTCGGACTTGGCGACTTCCACCTCCTCCTCCCCCATCGGCAAGATCTACACCCCACCGACTTCGGAGTCGAGGGACGACCTCTGACACGAAGTTCCGACACGTCACGACGCTCGAAACGTACGCTCCGACGCGTGGGGCCAAGGTTCGCCAATTCCTTACAACCGAACATATCCCTCTATGCCGGTTGTCGGCACCCGCTACCGGAACGTACCTCCGTTCAGGTGGCCGTTCCTCTTACTACCTGCAACGATGCGCCTTCCCCTCCAGTTCCAAATCTATTCACGCGTTTTTTGGTCTGTCCGGGTCGCACCGATGCCGGGACGTACGAAGGAGTCCGCCGGCGCGGCCACCACGGCGGCCACCAGAACCGCCGCCGAGACCGCCCCGCCCGGCCCCCGGGCCGGCGCCCCGATCCCGGCCGCGCGCAGGGCCCGCGCCGCCTCCGCCAGCGTGGATCCGGTGGTCACGAGGTCGTCGACGACGACGATCCGGGCCGCCCCCGCCGTCACCCGACCGGCGCCGGGCCGCGCCTCCAGGGCCCCGGCGAGGTTCTCCCGGCGCTGCGCCGCCCCCAGGCCCGCCTGGTCGGCCACCGCCCGCCGCAGCCGCAGTACGGGCGCCACGCGCGCGGGCACCCCCTCGTGCCGCAGCCGCGCCGAGGCGGCCAGGGCGATCCTGCGCGCCGGATCGTGCCCCCGTGCCCGGACCCGGTGCCGCGCGGAGGGCACGGGAACCAGGACGACGCCCCCGCCCCCACCGCCCGCCCCGCCCGCGCGGACCGCGGCGGCCAGGGCGGCGCCGAGGGCACCGGCCAGCGGCAGCGCGCCGCGCTCCTTGTGGGCCAGTACGACGGCCCGTACGGCCTCCCGGTACGCGGTGGCCGCATGGACCGCGGGCAGCCCCGCGGGGCACGGAGACGGCCGCACCGGCCCCGCCACGGCCCCACTGAGCTCCGACCGGCAGCCTCCGCACAGCACCGCCCCGCCGCCGGCCCCGCCGCCGGCCCCGCAACCGGCGCACCGGACCGGCAGCACCAGCCCTGCCAGCTCACCCGCCAGCCCCCGCCACCACTCCCGCATGCCGACCACTGTGCCGGGCCGGGACAGCCGTCCACCACCCCTGTGGACAACCACGGAAAAGGGCGGGCCGGCGCTTCGGCCGCGGCCGTCAGCCCGGGTAGACCGGAGCCCGTCCGCCGGCCACCACCGTGCGCCACTGCGCTCCCGGCGGCAGCCACACGATGCCGTCCTCCAGGGACTCGGCGACCACCGGCTTCTTCTCGTCCTCGCTCGCGGCGACCGCCACCAGCCCCGTCGCCCCGGGCAGCCCGGCCCCGACCATCGAGCCGTCGGCCAGCATGTAGCGGGCCTGTACGACCCCGCCGCTCTCCCGGCCCACCACCAGCAGCCGGCCCCGCGGCGCCCAGCTCATCGCCGTCACGTCGGCCAGCTGCGGAGCGGCCGGGCGCAGCTCGCGCACCGAGACCGCCGAGGCGTCACCCTTCCCGTCGGGCCGCTCGATCCGCCCGGTGAACAGGTACTTGCGGCTCTCCCGCTGCACCAGCAGCGCGATCCGCACCCCGTCGGGGGAGGCCTTCAGCCCCGTGATCCGCCCGCCGGCCAGCCCGGACACCTCGACCCGCTCGGCCGGCCCGGCGCCGCCGGGCAGCCGCCACAGCGTCGAGTTCTGCACGTCCGAGTCCGCGACCCACAGGTCGCCCGCCGCGTCCCACGTCGGGGTGGTGAGCCCATGGGGCTTCGTGCCCTTGGCGGTCAGCAGCGCCGGTGGCATCGGTCCGGCGGTGGTCAGGTTGACCACGTACAGCCCGTGCCCGTCCTCGGAGACGACCGCGGCGCGCTTCTCGTCGTAGGACACGGCGGCGGAGCCCACCTTGAAGGCCGGGTTCGCGGCCAGCGGCCCGGGAGCCGGTGACGGCGGGTCCTGCTGCTCCTCGCTGTTGGGGTCCAGGTTCAACCGCTGGAGCCGGTTGTCGGCGTCCACGTAGTACTGGTGCCCGGGCGAGAGCGGCAGGTTGGCGATCACGGCGGCGGCCACCTCGGACACCTGACAGGCCGTGGTGCCGTCGGAGCGCACGATGTCGACCCGGTCAACCCGGAAGCCCGTCAGATCCTTGACGGTGTACAGGAGTTGGGTCGCCATCCGCTGGCACTGCGGCTCCGCGACGTCGTCCGCGTTCTTGTTCAGGGGGACGCGCAGCGTGTTCTGACCGTCGATCGAAAGGGACTTGGTGCCCTCCCGCAGTTCCGTCCCGGTCGGGAAGCTGGAAGTGACCACCGGCCCGAGCCACTTGGACGGACCGTCCAGCAGCGAGGTGACGGTCTGGGTGGTGGGGTCCATCCGGGAATCGGGGTCGCTGCGCTGGCGCACGTAGACCGGGTCGGCGACGAGCGTGGAGCCCGCGAAGTAGTACTTGTTGACCGGCCGGTAGATGCGCTGGAAGTCGGACTCGCTCAGCACCAGGCTGCTGGGCGGGGTCGCGATCCGCCACTGGCCGTCCTTCTGCTGGAGCTGGAGGAACTGCTCGTAGGGCTGGCCGCCGGTCTCCGGCTGGTACGCGCTGCGCTCGTCCACCGTGGCCAGCATCTTGCCCGCGATCTTGAACCGGGGGGTGGCCGCCGGCTCCTTCTCGCCCGGTACGGAGAACCGGTCGAGGCCGGCGGAGAGCACGGTGACCGCCGCTCCGGGCTTCCAGTTCTTCGCCGCGTCCTCGGTGAGGTACTTGCGGGCGGTCTGGAGCTGCGGATCATCGCTGGTCATGGCCTCCAGGAAACCGTCGACGATCTCCTGCGGGCTGGCCTTGTCGGCCGGCGGCACGCCGAAGACGCGGACCTGGGAGTCGACGCCCTGGGAGGCCTCCACGGGCCGGACCTCGCCGTGGTCGGGCATGGAGGCGCAGCCGACCAGCAGCAGCCCCGCCGCACCGAAGGCGAGAGCCCTCAGGGCGCCGGGTGCGCCCGGCGTGCGCCGGCTCGGCCGGCCCGGGTCAGTGCCCATGCGATCCGCCCCCGGCACCCGCACCGCCCCCTCCGCCTGATCCGCCCGCTCCGCCGGTTCCACCGCTGCCACCCTCCCGGTCGGTTGATCCCGCCGCCCCGCCGGAGCGCGCGTTCGCCGCCCCGCCCCCGGAACCGTGTCCCTGTTCCGCCGGCCGGGTCACGACCCGCGCCCCGCTGCCCGGCAGCGCCGTCGGGTCGGCCGGTACGGGCACCGCGCCCGAGACCGGGGACCTCGGCGGGATCGGCGACCGGTCGGTCCGCCCCGCCTGCTGCGCCTGGCGCCCGGCCGCCGCGGAGCCCTCCGCGGCCCCCGCCGCATCCGCCGCGGCCCTGGCCCGGTTGGCCCGGGAATCCTCGGGCTCCAGCGGGATCGGCGATCCGCGCAGCGGCTCGTCGGCGGTGCGCGGCAGCGTCAGGCGGAACTGCGAGCCGCCGCCGGGCTCGCCCCACGCCTGGAGCCAGCCCCCGTGCAGCCGGGCGTCCTCGACGGCGATGGACAGGCCGAGGCCGGTACCGCCGGTCGTGCGCGCCCGCGCCGGGTCGGCGCGCCAGAAGCGGTTGAAGACGCGGGTGGCCTCGCCGGGCTTGAGCCCGACGCCGTAGTCCCGTACGGCCACGGCGACGGCCCCGCCCGCCGAGGCGAGCCGGACGACCACGTCGCGGCCCTCGCCGTGCTCGACGGCGTTGACGACGAGATTGCGCAGGACCCGCTCCACGCGCCGGGCGTCGGCCTCGGCTATCACCGGCTGGGTGTCCCCGAGGACGCGGATCCGGGTGTTCTTGTGCTCGGCGAGCGGCTCGGCCCCGTCGATGACCCGGCGCACGACGTCCCGCAGGTCGATCGGCTCCGCCTCCAGGGCCGCGGCGCCCGCGTCGAACCGGCTGATCTCCAGCAGGTCGGCGAGCAGCGACTCGAAGCGGTCGAGCTGCCCGGCGAGGAGCTCGGCGGAGCGCGCGGTGACCGGGTCGAAGTCGGCGCGGGCGTCGTGGATGACGTCCGCCGCCATACGGACCGTCGTGAGCGGGGTCCGCAGCTCGTGGGAGACGTCCGAGACGAAGCGCCGCTGGAGCCTGGAGAGGTCCTCCAGCTGCTGGATCTTGTTCTGGAGGGTTTGGGCCATCTTGTTGAAGGCCTCGCCCAGACGGGCGATGTCGTCCTCGCCGGTGACCTTCATCCGCTCCTGGAGCCGCCCCGCCGAGAGCCGCTCGGCGATCCCCGCGGCCATCCGTACGGGGGTGACCACCTGGCGCACGACCAGCCAGGCGATCCCGCCGAGCAGGACGACGACGAACAGGCCCGCGGTGGCGATGGTGACCTTGACCAGATTGAGGGACTCCTCCTCCTGGGTGAGCGGGAAGAGGTAGTACAGGTCGTACGGGTCGCCGTTGATGTCGGTGAGCCGCTTGCCGATGACGAGCGCCGGCTCGGGCAGCTTGTCCCCGGCGTCGGTGTAGCGGATCTGCGAGAAGGTCTTGAAGGCACCGGTCGCGTGGTTGACGTCGCGCCGCAGCCCCAGCGGGACGCTCGCCGTCGGGTCCACGTTGCCGGAGGCGCGGGCCCCGCGGACACCGAGAGCGCCCCGGCCGGCCGGCTGTTCCTCGCCGGTTCCGGTGCCGGCGCCCAGCGCCGCCACCTCGAAGGCGCTCTGCCCACCACTGGCGAGCTGTTTGACCAGGGAGTTCATCCAGGTACTGGCGTCCCGGCCGACCTTGTTGTCGGCGGCGTCGGGCCCGTCCGCCGTATAGGGCGTGTTGGCCTTCTCCTGTGCGACCGCGAAGCCGCCCGCGGCCTGGCTCTGCGCGGCCTCCTCCTTGGCGTCGAGGAGGCCCTTGCTGACCTGCGCGATGACCACGAACCCGAGGGCGAGGACCACGGCGAGGGAGATCAGCAGGGTGGCGGCGACCACCCGGAGCTGGATGTTGCGCCGCCACAGCCGGACAGCCGGAAGCAGCGGCCGGCGTACGAGGCGTACGAACAGCCGCAGCACGGGGCCGCCGGGCGCTCCGACCGCGTCGAGGCGGAGCTGCCGGCCGCCCCGCAGCGCTCCCCAGCGGGAGCGGCCACGGGGCTTGCCGGGTGTCATGTCAGCTCGGTCCGGCCTTGTAGCCGACCCCGCGCACCGTCACGACGATCTCGGGGCGCTCCGGGTCCTTCTCGACCTTGGAGCGCAGTCGCTGGACGTGCACGTTGACCAGGCGGGTGTCGGCCGCGTGGCGGTAGCCCCAGACCTGCTCCAGCAGTACCTCGCGGGTGAAGACCTGCCAGGGCTTGCGGGCGAGCGCGACCAGCAGGTCGAACTCCAGCGGGGTCAGCGCGATCGAGGCGCCCTCCCGCTTGACCGAGTGCCCCGCCACGTCGATGACCAGGTCACCGATGGTCAGCTGCTCGGGCGCCGGCTCCTCCGAACGGCGCAGGCGGGCCCGGATGCGGGCCACCAGCTCCTTCGGCTTGAACGGCTTGACGATGTAGTCGTCGGCCCCGGACTCCAGGCCCACGACCACGTCCACGGTGTCGCTCTTGGCGGTGAGCATCACGATCGGTACGCCAGACTCGGCGCGGATCAGTCTGCACACCTCTATGCCGTCCCTACCGGGCAGCATGAGGTCGAGCAGCACGAGATCCGGCTTCGCCTCCCGGAAGGCAGCCAGTGCCTTGTCGCCGTCCGCTACGAACGACGGCTCAAAACCTTCTCCACGCAGCACAATGCCGAGCATCTCGGCCAGCGCGGTGTCGTCGTCGACGACAAGGACGCGTCCCTTCATGGTTGACATCATCCCATTAGCTAATCGTTACCCGGCGGTGAGCTGTCCCACAGCCAAAGGGGCTGGAAATCGTCCCTCGGACCTGCGTGGAGATCAGGGCGCCCAGTGTGCCCCGGATCCGCCCGTCAGACGAAGGCGCGAACATCCGGGATCCATCCGGGACCCATTCGGGATCCAGGAGGCCCCCGTTCCGTTCGGGACGGCTGGTCCGTTCGAGGTTGTCACATGGCACGATGGCAGCCGGACCAAGCGCCCGCACCCCGCGTGCACGTGAAGGAGCGACGATGAACGACTCTCCGGGCTGGGCTACGCCCGGATCCTCCCCGTCCGACGGTGAGGGCTCCCACGGTACGCAGCCGCCCACGGGTGGATCCGGCAGCGATTCCAAGTGGTCCGCCGAGCAGCCGCCGCCCGGCCAGTGGTCGAGCCCGACCCCGGGCCAGACCCCACAGGCCCCGCAGACCCCACAGGCCCCGCACCAGCAGCCCCCGGCTCCGCAGCCGGGCGCGGGCTGGGGTTCGTACGGCGGGGGCCCCCAGAGCGGCCCCCAGGGCGGCTGGGGCGGGCACGCCCACGCGGCGAAGCCCGGCGTGATCCCGCTGCGCCCGCTCGGCATCGGCGAGATCCTCGACGGGGCCGTCACCACCATGCGCAAGCACTGGCGCGCGGTGCTGCCGATCACCCTGGTCGTGGCCGTCCTCGTACAGCTTGCGAGCGTGCTCTCCCAGAAGTACCTGTTCGGCGACCTCGTCGTGGACGCGTCGAGCACCGCCCCCGCGGAGGAACAGCTCGAATCCTTCAGCAGCCTGATCGGCGTGAGCGCGCTCGACGCCTTCATCCAGCTCGTCGGATCCATCGTGGCCACCGCCATGCTCACCATGATCTTCAGCCGCGCCGTCCTCGGCCACGGCTCCTCCATCGGCGTCGCCTGGCGCGAGGCCCGCCCGCAGCTCCTGCGGCTCTTCGGCCTCACCCTCCTCCTGGGCATCGGATCGGCCGTCCTCTTCACCGTCCTGGTCCTGCCCGGCGCCCTGGCCGGACAGGCCGGCCTCGCCATCCTCGGCGGTCTCGCCGCCCTGGGCGTGATCCTCTGGCTCTGGATCAGGTTCGCCCTGGCCTCGCCCTCCCTGATGCTGGAGAAGACGACGGTCCGCAAGGCCCTCGCCCGCTCCTCGAAGCTGGTCAAGGGCTCCTGGTGGCGGATCTTCGGCATCACCTTCCTGACCGGCATCATCACGACCCTGCTCGCGGGCCTCATCGTCCTCCCGCTCACCCTCGTGGGCGGGCTGGTGTTCGGCGGCGGCCTCGAGGGCATGGCCGACGGCACCGGGGCGACGAGCTGGGGCTACCTGATCTTCGCGGGCATCGGCGGGGTCATCGCCCTGACGATCACCATGCCGGTCCAGGCGGGCGTCACCGTCCTGCTCTACGTCGACCAGCGCATCCGCCGCGAGGCCCTCGACCTGGAACTGGCGCGGGCCGCGGGCATCGAGAACTACGGCACCAGCACCCCGCCGACCGGAGGCTGACGCGGGCATGAGGAGCACGGGGGGCCTGCTCGCACCACAACCCACGCCACAACCCGGCACCGGCCGCGACGCCGCCCGCGAGGCGGCCCGCCACGAGCTGTCCAAACCCGCGTACCACGAGAACGACCCGGGGCTGGTCCAACGAGCCCTGAACCGCTTCTGGGACTGGGTGGGCGACCTCTTCGACCGCGCGTCCGGCGCGACCCCGGGCGGCGCGCTGGGCCTGCTGGCCATCGCCGTGTTCGCCCTCCTGGTCGCCGCCGCCCTGTGGTGGCGCCTGGGCACCCCCGGCCGTACGGCCTCCCGCCCCCCGGGCACCCTCTTCGACGAAGGCATCCGCAGCGCGGCGGACCACCGCGCCGCCGCCGAAGCGCTGGCCGGCGAGGGCCGCTGGAGCGAAGCCGTCCAGGAGCGCATGCGCGCCGTGGTCCGCTCCCTGGAGGAGCGCACCCTCCTCGACCCCCGCCCGGGCCGCACCGCGGACGAGGCGGCCGCCGAAGCCGCCCGCTCCCTCCCGTCCCACGCCACGGCCCTGCGCACGGCGGCGCGCACCTTCGACGACATCACCTACGGCGCCCACCCGGCCACCCCCGAGATGTACGCGACCCTCACCACCCTGGACCGGGCCCTGTCCCACACCAAGCCCCTCCTGACAGGCCCCACCCCATGACCGACAACACCCCCGCCCCGAACACCCCCGCCCCGGGCACCCCGAGCAAGCCCACCCCCGGCACGGTCCACCCCACCGAAGCCACACCCCCCGCCCACCCGGCAACGCCCCCGCCATCCGCAGCCCCCGGCACGCCGGACGCAGCCCCGGGCCAGGGCCACCCCACGGAAGACACCGACCCCGTACCCCCTCCCCACGCGGCAGCGCCCCCGGGCGCAGGCCCCGACGCGCCGGGCGCAGCCCCCGGCCAGGGCCACCCCACGGAAGGCACACCCCCCACACACCCGGCAACGCCCCCGCCAGGCTCCGGCACGCCCGGCGCAGCCCCAACGCCCCCTCCCCACGCGGCAGCGCCCCCGAGCGCAGGCCCCGTTCCCCCAGCCCACCTCGCAGCGGCCCCGCCCGGCGCAGGCTTCGCCGCACCGGGCGCGGCCCCCGTGCCCCCCGGCTCCGCGGCAACATCCCCCGGGACGGGTCCCGGCGGACCGGTCGCAGCCACCGCGGCAGCGACCCGCACCGGCGGAGCCCCCGCCCCGGCGTCCGGCGAGGCCGCCGCCCCTCCCCGTACGACCGCCGGAGGCGCGAGCCCCCGCGACCTGTGGACCCGCTCCCGCGGGTTCCTCCTCGCGCTCGCGGTGCTCCTGGCCGCCGGGCTGGCCCTCGCCGCCCTGAACTCCGGTGCCCGGCACGGCTACCTCGACCCCCGCTCCGCCGACCCCTCCGGCAGCCGGGCCGTGGCCGAACTGCTCGCGGACCGCGGCACGACGACCCGGGTCGTCACCACCGCCGCGGAGGCCGCGGACGCCGCCGGACCCGACACGACCCTGCTGGTCACCGACCCCGACCGGCTCGGGGAGACCCAGCTCCGCGCCGTCCGTTCCGCGATCGACCTCTCCGGCGGCCGGACCGTCCTGCTCGCGCCGAGCTCCCTCAGCCTCCCCGC
The DNA here is from genome assembly GCF_044759865.1 of Streptomyces sp. NPDC099050. NCBI lineage: Bacteria > Bacillati > Actinomycetota > Actinomycetes > Kitasatosporales > Streptomycetaceae > Streptomyces > Streptomyces sp. NPDC099050. Next base: position 217,401 of record NZ_JBIWAE010000015.1, read on the forward strand.
CCTGGCCCCCGGCACCCGCACCCCCGGCGACCGGGCCGCCCCGGAAACGAACCTCGACCCGGGCGGCAGCTCCTGCACCCTCCCCGCCGCCATCACCGCGGGCCGCGCCGCCACGGGCGGCGGCCACGGCTACGCCACCACCACCCCCGGAGCCACCGGCTGCTACCCCGGCGCCGGCCACCCCACCCTGCTGGTCCTGCCCACCGGCATCCCCGGCGGCGACACCGTCCTCCTCGGCTCCGAGAACGTCTTCCTCAACAAGAACCTCGCCAAGGAGGGCAACGCCTCCCTCGCGCTCCAACTCCTCGGCTCCCGCCCGCACCTCGTCTGGTACCTGCCGTCCCTCGCCGACAGCGACCCCGACAACGCCGAAGGCGCCGGCGAGGAGCAGAACTTCCTCGACCTGATCCCCGCCGGCTGGAGCTGGGCCCTGCTCCAGCTCTTCCTCGCCGCCGCCGTCGCCGCCCTCTGGCGCGCCCGCCGCCTCGGCCCGCTCGTCACCGAACGCCTGCCCGTCCTCGTCCGCGCCTCCGAGGCCACCGAGGGCCGCGCCCGCCTGTACCGCAAGGCCGGCGCCCGCGACCGCGCGGCCACCGTGCTGCGCGCCTCCGCCCGCGAACGCCTGGCCGCGCTGGTCGGCGTACCGGCCTCCCGGGCCCACGAACCGGCCTCCCTGCTCCCCGCCGTCGCGGCCCGCCTCACCGCCGGACGGCCCCCGCACGACCCGGACACCCTGCTCTTCGGCACCACCCCCACCACCGATGCGGCGCTCATCGCGCTCGCCGACCACCTCGACGCCCTCGAAAGGGAGGTCCGCACCTCATGACGGCCACCACGGACAGCGCCCGCTCCGCCCTGGAGGCGCTCCGCACCGAGATCGGAAAGGCCGTGGTCGGCCAGGATTCCGCCGTCACCGGTCTCGTCGTAGCCCTCCTCTGCCGCGGCCACGTCCTCCTCGAAGGCGTCCCCGGCGTAGCGAAGACCCTCCTCGTACGGGCCCTCGCCGCCTCCCTCGAACTCGACACCAAGCGCGTCCAGTTCACCCCCGACCTGATGCCGAGCGATGTGACCGGCTCCCTCGTCTACGACGCCCGCACCGCGGAGTTCTCCTTCCAGAACGGCCCGGTCTTCACCAACCTCCTCCTCGCCGACGAGATCAACCGCACGCCCCCCAAGACCCAGTCCTCCCTCCTCGAAGCGATGGAGGAGCGCCAGGTCACCGTCGACGGCACGCCCCGAAAGCTCCCGGAGCCGTTCCTCGTCGCCGCCACCATGAACCCGGTCGAGTACGAGGGCACCTACCCCCTCCCCGAGGCACAGCTCGACCGCTTCCTCCTGAAGCTCACCGTCCCGCTCCCCTCCCGGGAGGACGAGATCGGCGTACTGACCCGCCACGCGGCCGGCTTCAACCCCCGCGACCTGCACTCCGCGGGCATCCGCCCGGTCGCCGGCCCCGCCGAGCTCGACGCCGCCCGCAAGGCCGTCGAAGCCACCAGCGTCTCCCCGGAGATCACCGCGTACGTCGTCGACATCTGCCGCGCCACCCGCGAATCCCCCTCCCTCACCCTCGGCGTCTCCCCGCGCGGCGCCACCGCCCTGCTGGCCACCGCCCGCGCTTGGGCCTGGCTGGTGGGCCGCGACTACGTCACCCCCGACGACGTGAAGGCCCTCGCCCTGCCGACCCTGCGCCACCGCGTCCAACTGCGCCCCGAGGCCGAGATGGAGGGCGTCACGGCCGACGCGGTCATCACCGCGATCCTCACCCACGTCCCCGTCCCGCGCTGATGGCGTTCACCGGACGCGCCGCGCTGCTCGCGGCCCTCGGCAGCATCCCCGTCGGCCTCCTCGGACCGAGCTGGGCGGGGATGCTGGCGGTCAACGCCCCCCTCGCCCTGGCCTGCGCGGTCGACTACGCCCTCGCCGCCCCGGTCCGCACGCTCCAACTGGCCCGCTCCGGCGACACGTCCGTGCGCCTGGGCGAAGCCGCGGACGTCCACCTCACCGTCACCAACCCCTCCCCCCGCACCCTCCGCGCCCGGATCCGCGACGCCTGGCCCCCGAGCAGCTGGGTCCCCGGAACGGAAGTCGCGGACTCCCGCCACACGCTGACGGTTCCCCCGGGGGAACGCCGCCGCCTCACCACCCGCCTGCGGCCCACCCGCCGCGGCGACCGCCGGGCGTCCCGCGTCACGATCCGCTCGTACGGCCCGCTGGGCCTGCTGGCCCGCCAGGGCTACCACACCGTCCCCTGGACGGTCCGGGTCCTGCCCCCGTTCACCAGCCGCAAGCACCTCCCCTCCCGCCTCGCGCGCCTGCGCGAACTCGACGGCCGCACCAGCGTCCTGACGCGCGGTGAGGGCACGGAGTTCGACAGCCTGCGCGACTACGTACCCGGCGACGACACCCGTTCCATCGACTGGCGGGCCACCGCCCGCCAGAACAAGGTCGCCGTCCGCACCTGGCGCCCCGAACGCGACCGCCACATCCTGATCTGCCTCGACACCGGCCGCACCGCGGCCGGCCGCGTCGGCGACGCCCCGCGCCTGGACTCGGCGATGGACGCGGCCCTGCTCCTGACCGCCCTGGCCACCCGCGCGGGCGACCGCGTGGACCTGCTGGCCCACGACCGCCGCCTCCGCGCGCAGGTCCAGGCCCGCAGCGCGGCCGACACCCTCCCCGCCTTCGTGAACGCGATGGCCACCCTCGAACCAGAGCTGGTCGAAACCGACTCCCGCACCCTGGTCTCCACCATCCTGCGCAGCGCCCCGCGCCGCTCCCTGGTGGTCCTCCTGACCAGCCTGGACGCAGCCCCCGTCGAGGAGGGTCTGCTCCCGCTGCTCCCCCGCCTCACCCAGCGCCACACGGTCCTGATGGCCTCGGTCTCCGACCCCCACGTAGCGGAAATGACGCGGTCCCGCGGCACGGTGGAAGCCGTCTACGAAGCCGCCGCGGGCACCCAGTCCCAGTCGGCCCGTCGCCGCACCGCCGAACAGCTCACCCGCCACGGCGTCCACGTGGTCGACGCCACCCCGGACACCCTGGCCCCCGCCCTGGCCGACGCCTACCTGTCCCTCAAGGCCGCCGGCCGCCTGTAGGGCGTGCCCGACTGAATACGCTGGTCGGGTACCCACCAGGAGGACACCATGGCCGACCTCACTCCCGAGCAAATGCGCCGCATGCACGACTTCGCGGAGCAGCTCGCGGAGCTGGCCGAGCACCAGGAAGACCAATGGAAGGTGCAGACCACCGACGGTCAGATCTCCCTCACGATGATGACCCCCACGGCCCCCCACGGCCTGAACGTGGGGCGCCTGCGCCGCCAGATCGAGGCACAAACTCCCGAGATCATGGCCCTCAACGACACGACCATGGGGGACCCGATCACAGGGATGACCAAGGTCCCCGACCTCATGGTCATCGCCGAAGAGGACACGGACGACACGGCAAAGGCCGTCAATTCCCGCGATGTCCTGATGGTCGTGGAGGTCGTCTCCCGTACGAATTCGCTCACTGGCGTCCGTGACGAACTGCACGACTACCCGAAGATGGGGGTGCCGCTCTATGTCGTCGTGGATCCCCGCAAGGACAAGAAGGCCGTCACCGTGCACAGCGACCCGTCGGACGGGCCGGACGGCATCCAGTACCGCAAGAAGGTCCCCTACGCCTTCGGGGACACCGTCACCGCCGGCCAATGGACGCTCGACACGAACAGCCTCAAGAGCTACCCCGCCGACTGGAGATGAGCCGGACTCCGTCCCGTCCTGCAAAAATGCCTGTAAACGCAGAAGAGCCCCGTACCAGTTCCCTGGTACGGGGCTCTTCTCCAATGATTGTTCGGCGGCGTCCTACTCTCCCACAGGGTCCCCCCTGCAGTACCATCGGCGCTGAAAGGCTTAGCTTCCGGGTTCGGAATGTAAAC
>NZ_JBIWAE010000016.1:0-46447 GCF_044759865.1 Streptomyces sp. NPDC099050
CGGGCTTGCCAGGGCCCACAGGATCGGCATCCCGGCCGGGGTGCACACCAGGAACAGGCGCAGCCCCCAGAAGAACCGGCTGTGGCTGGCGCAGTGCCCGTATCCGGCCCAGCCGGCCATGTCCGACCGCTTCAGCGTCGGACGCGAGCGACCGCACTCCACCGGCGTGGAGTCGACGATCCAGTGGCTGTCGAACCAGAAGTCCGTGTCGACGGCCAGCAGCCGTATCGCCTTCTTGACCAGCGGCAACGCGGCCCTCAGCCGCTTGTTCCAGCCCGGCTGCTTTGGCACGTACGGGAACATCGCACCCAGCCGTGAGTCCACGAACCGCAGCCACCGCGACTCCGAGGTGAAGCCCAGCATCGCCTGCGCGACGGCGAGAGTGACCAGCTCGGCATCCGTCAGCCGCGGCGGCCTCCCCAACCATCGGGTCCCCCCGATCTCGTCGTCGATCTTCACGTAAAGTGCTGTCAGCAGGGCGTCCAGGTTGTTCGTCACACAACGATCTTGGACGCCCTGTCTGCGTTCCCGGACACACCGTCAGCATTCGGAATGACTCGTCTAGTCGTTCAGCAGGCGGTGGGCAAACCCCCGGCCGGGCAGACCATGGCTGCCGGGCCCGCCAGGGCGCGGGCCTCGTGGAGGAGGCCGGGGGCGGTGGCGGAGCTGAGGGTCCAGACGACGGCGCCGCCGCCGGACGGCTCCGGGACGGCCGCGAAGCGGTCCTTCAGGTCGGCTTCGGCGGTCTCCGGGTACGGGAGGTGGAGCGTCTCGTACCGCACCGGGGCAGTGTCCACGGGGAGGATCCGCGGCGCTCCGGGGCCTTCGATCAGCAGCTCGGTGAAACCGCGGCCGCCGGCCTCCGCGGGCCCGCGGGCGTGCGTGTTGCCCGGGTAGGCGGCGAAGGCGCCGGCGCCGGGGACCAGCCGGTGGTGGACGTGTCCGAGCGCCCAGTAGTCGTAGCCGGCGCGGGCCAGCGTCCGCGGGTCGGCCGGTGCGCAGATCCGGCGGCTCCAGGCACCGTGCAGGCTGGTGTGGAGCAGCCCTATGTTGACGGCGCCGGATATCGCGCGCGGGAAGCCGGCCGCGAGGTCGCGGCGCTCGTCGGGCCCGGCCACGGACTGGCCGTGGACGGTGATGCCGAGGTCGGGCCAGGTCACCGACTCGGGGGCGTCGGCGCCGAGCCAGCGCACCGAGGGCGGGAGGTTCAGTTTGTGCGGCAGCGGGGTCTCGGCGTCGTGGTTGCCCGAGACCGCCACCGTGGGCAGGCCCGCCTCGTGGAAGGCGCCGAGCGCGTCCTGGCAGGCGGCCAGCGCCCGGGCGTCGCAGTGGCGGCGGTCGAAGACGTCCCCGGCGATGAGCACCGCGTCGTAGCCGCCCTCCACGATGCGCCGCACGACCGCGCGCAGGGCCTCGTACGGGGCTTCGCGCCCGTCTATCGCGGGCGCCCCGGGGTATTCCGCCAGCCCGCGCAGGGCGGAGCCTATGTGCAGGTCGGCCAGGTGGGCCACGCGTATCGGCCCGGGCGCGGAGGTGTTCGCGGAGGTGTTCACCGGCCGAGGATGAGGTCGGTCTTGAAGGCGTCCCGCTCCAGCAGCCAGCCCTCGGCGCGGAGCTTGCCCATCAGGTCGGAGCGCAGCTCGACCGCGTCGCGCAGGGTGCGCCCCTTGGCGGTGATCTCGGCGAACCAGGCCAGCTCGCCGGAGGCGGTCCGCAGCCGGCTGACTTGCGTCTCCATCGCGTGATCGAGCATCCGCCCAGGATAGTTGGCCTGCCTTACCGGCCCGTGGAGTCGGGATGAAGCGGTGACCGACTCCGCCCAACCGGCAGGTTTCGCACCCCACTTGGCGAGCTTTCCGGGGAGGCGGTCCAGGACGAGGGCGCGGGAGGCGTCGAGTCCCGGGAGTTCGCCGGGCTCCAGGCCCGGGACCGGACGGCACTTCTTGTTGGTGAAGTCGAGGGTGGCGCGGGTGTGGCTGAGGTTGACCTGGACGGAGTAATTGCCGTCGCCCGCGCAGAAGTTGTGCCCGGAGGCCCGGTCCATCACGCGCCGGACCTCGGCCGGGTCCGTACCGTCGCCGTCGATGTCGAAGCGGGCCTTGTAGGCGAGGCGGATCCGGTTCTCGTCGTCGTGGCGCCGGATGCGGACGATCCAGCCCTGGCCGTTCAGGCTGCGCCCGGCGTCGTCCACGTACTGGGCGACCTCGAAGCGGCCGGGCGCGCCGAGGGACAGCGCGGCGGTCGCGGCTGCCGTGGGCAGGCCGTCGGCGTCGAGCACCCGGCCCGGGTCGACCAGCAGCTTCACCTGGTAGCCCGCGCGCGCCGGAGTCACCGGCGAGATCCCGGCCCGCACTCCGGCGCGAATCCGGCGACTCGTCGTTTTCGTCGTTTTCATCGTTTTCCGCGTATTGCGCATATCCCCGTCGATCATGCCTCATACGACACCAGCCCGCCCGAAAGCCTCGGAACCGCGCAGGTGAACAGGCGGTGAATCTACCCCAGGGCCAAGGTCCCGACCTGCGAGGTCTCACGGCCCCTTGGTCCGGGATCTTCGCCGTCCGTTCACGCCGGATGGAGATCACAGATTGTGAATGCATTCACAAGATCCTGGCAACGGACGAAGGTGCACGTCACGGCCACCCTGCTCACCCCTCCCCACAAGATCACCGCCCCCGGCACGACCGCCCGTCATCAACGGGGGCTCACCCACCGAAGGGTTCCCGCTACACGGGGCGAAGGGCCCCTTCGCGCACACCTTCGACTCGGTAGCCGGCGCCGGCCGGCTTGACCTGATCTTCATGACGGGCCCGCTCGGCATCGGTCGGACTCGGCCGGGCCCGGCGCCGGCACGGATCCGACACGATGCGCACCGCCCCCTCCCCCGGGCGGTGCGCATCGCAGATTTGGCGTAATGTCCGGAATTCTCCATCATTCCGTCGCACGTCAGGAGCCGGCGCAGTGGAGCTGACCAGTACGTCGTTCCTCGTCACGCTGATCGTCGTCACCGCACTGGCAATGCTCGCCGCGCTGCTCCTGTGGAACCGGATCCCCGGCCCCGGCTGGGTGCGCTGGCCGGCCCGGCTGCTGATGATCGGCCTGTGCCAGCTCACCGCCATCTGCGTGGTGGCCACCTGGATCAACGGAAGCTACGGCCTCTACTCCTCGTGGGACGACCTGCTGGGCACCAAGGCCGGGCAGAACGACTCCGCCATGACCGGGCCGCCGCTGGGCCGCGCCAAGTTCACCCTCGGCGGCGACGGCACCCGCACGACGTACTTCCGCGGCTCCCACTCGAAGCTCGCCGGCCAGGTGATCGTGTGGACTCCCCCGGAGTACGACGCACCGGGCGCGGAGAAGACCCGGTTCCCCGTGCTGATGCTGCTGCACGGCTACCCGGGCTCGCCCCGCTCCTGGCTCGACATCGGCGACATGCCCGGCGCGCTGGAGCAGCTCGTCCAGCTCGGCGCGGCCCACCCCTTCATCCTGGTGATCCCCGACCTGTATCCGGGCGGGGTCAACACCGACTGCACGGACACCCCGGAGCGGAAGGTGGCGAGCTGGCTCGCCGAGGACGTGCCGGACCTGATCGCCAAGAACTTCCGCACGCTCCCCGAGCCCCGGGGGTGGGGGCTGATGGGCATCTCCACCGGGGCCTTCTGCGCGGCCAAACTGCCGCTCCAGTACCCGAAGACGTTCCGGGCGGGCGCGGCCCTGGACCCGGATCCGCTGACCGGCGACCCGGAGGTGCTGTCCGATCCGGTGCTGCGCGAGCGCAACAGCCCGATGTGGCTGATCGAGCAGGCGAAGCGCGACAAGAACACCGACATCGGACTGTTCCTGGCCACGTCCGCCCAGGACAAGGACAGCCCGCCGCAGCAGCTGGCCGACTTCACGAAGGCGGCCCAGGACTCCGGGGTCCGGGTCAAGACGCTGGTCCGCCCTCAGGGCGGACACAACTTCCAGACCTGGATCGCGATGTACCCCGACGCACTGGGGTGGCTGAGCACGGAGATCTCACCGCCGGCCGAGGCCCCGTAGGCGGACCGGCAGTGCTTCCACACCGTTGCCTATGAAGCTGCGCTGGTGCGGGAGTTCGGCTTCGGGCACGGCCAGGTCCAGGTCCGGGAAGCGGGCGAAGAGGGCCTCAAGGGCGATGGTGGCCTCCAGCCGGGCGAGCGGGGCTCCGACGCAGTAGTGGGCGCCGTGTCCGAAGGAGAGGCTGCGGGCCGCGGTGGGCCGGGTCAGGTCGAAGCGGTCGGCGTCCGGGCCGTGGAAGGCCTCGTCGCGGCCGGCCGCCGTGTAGCCGGCGAGGACCGGGGTGCCCTGCGGGATCACGGTCCCGTCGATGGTCAGATCGCGGGTCGGGTAGCGGAACGGGAACCAGCTGACCGGGGCGTCGAAGCGCAGCGTCTCGTCGACCACGTCCGACCAGGTGGCCTTCCCCTCCAGGACCAGCGCGAACTGGTCGCGGTGGGTACACAGGGCGCGTACGGCGTTGCTGATCAGGTTCAGCGTGGTCTCGTGGCCCGCGACCAGCATCAGCCGCATGGTGCCGGTGAGTTCGGCCTCGCTGAGCCGGTCGCCGTCGTCGTCCCGGGCGGCGATCAGCGCGCTGGTCAGGTCCTCGCCCGGATCGGCCCGCCGGCTGGCGGCGATGGCACCGATCAGCTCGACGAGCTCGCGCACGGCCGCCATGACCTCGGCCGGGGTCTTGTCGGTGGCGACGATGACGGTGTTGGAGAGCTCGTGCAGCCTCCCCCGGTGTTCGGGGTTCACGCCGAGGAGCTCGCAGATCACGCTCATCGGGAGCGGGAGCGCGACGTGCGTGCGCAGGTCCGCCACCCCGTCCGGGGAGGCCTGCGCCGCCCGCTCCAGGTCGCCGAGCAGCCGGGCGGTCAGCTCCTCGATGCGGGGGCGCAGCCGCTCCACCTGGCGGGCGGTGAAGGCGTTGCCCACCAGGGAGCGCAGCCGGCGGTGGTCGGCGTCGTCGGCGGTGTGCATGCCCTGGGCGTTGGCGAAGACGCGCAGCGGCCAGTCCGGTGGGATGGTGCCGTCGTGCAGGGCGGGGAAGTGCCGGGCTTCCTTGGCCACATCGGGGTGGGCGAGGAACTCCTTCAGCGCCTCGTGACCGAGGACGACCGCGCCGGGAACGCCACCGGGAAGCACCACCTCGGCCACGGCGCCCCGGGCGCGCAGCCGGGCGTTGAGGGCGTGCGGGCAGCCGCCGGCGGGGTCGATGACGTACGGGGGCGTGGGCGCGGACGGGGGCTCGGACGTGGGCGTCGGCTCGGACCGGGCCGTCGGCTCGGATGATGTCTGCGCGGGGTCGGTGGACAAGCCTGTCTCCTGACAATACGAACGGACCTCGGCCAACAGTGCGTCCTCGGGGGCCGGTTGTTCAAGGCCGGGCCCGCTCCGACTCGGGTATCCGCAGGCGCGCCGCACCGCCGCCGCCGCACCCGGGCGCCGTAGGGTCGCGGTCATGACGGAGGCAGAGCGGACTCTCGAAGGCAAGGTGGCCCTGGTGGCCGGGGCGACCCGCGGCGCGGGCCGGGGCATCGCGGTCGAGTTGGGGGCCCGGGGAGCGACGGTGTACGTGAGCGGGCGCAGCACCCGGGGCCGGCGCTCGGAGTACGACCGGCCCGAGACGATCGAGGAAACGGCCGAGCTGGTCACGGCGGCCGGCGGACGCGGGATCGCGGTGGTGGCGGACCACCTGGTACCCGGACAAGTGGAGGCCCTCGTCGGGCGGATCGACTCGGAGCAGGGCCGGCTCGACGTGCTGGTGAACGACATCTGGGGCGGCGAGCGGCTCTTCGAGTGGGAGAGCACCGTCTGGGAACACGATCTGGACAACGGGCTGCGGCTGCTGCGGCTGGCCGTGGAGACCCACGCGGTGACCAGCCACTACGCACTGCCCCTGCTGCTGCGCGAGCCGGGCGGACTGGTGGTGGAGATGACGGACGGCACGGCGGAGTACAACGCGAGCCGCTACCGGGTCTCCTTCTTCTACGACATCGCCAAGTCCGCTGTGCTGCGCATGGCGTTCGCGCTCGGACACGAGGTGGGCCCGCGCGGGGCGACGGCGGTGGCCCTGACCCCGGGCTGGCTCCGGTCGGAGATGATGCTGGACAACTTCGGTGTCACCGAAGCGAATTGGCGTGACGCGCTGAAGACGGTCCCGCACTTCGCCATCTCGGAGACCCCGTTCTACGTCGGCCGCGCGGTCGCCGCCCTGGCCGGCGACCCGCAACTGTCCCGCTGGAACGGGCAGTCGCTCTCCAGCGGGCAGCTGGCCCGGGTCTACGGCTTCACCGACGTGGACGGCAGCCGGCCGGACGCCTGGCGGTACATGGTCGAGGTGCAGGACCCGGACCTCCCGGCGGACACCGCCGGCTACCGGTAGGCGGCGCCTTCCGGATCAGGCGGCGGGCCCGGTCCTCCCGGATCAGGCGGCGGCGGGCCCGGTCATCCCGGACCGAGCCCGGCCCTCCCGGATCAGGCCCGGCCGGCCCGCTCCAGCAGCCGGGCGATCCCGTCGAGGACGCAGCGCAGCCCGAAGTCCCACACGGTCTCGGGGCTGTACCCGCCGACCGCGCCGCCGACCCGTACGGCGCGGGGGTAGCGCTCCGGGTCCATGGCCCGCTCCAGCAAGGGGGCGCTGAGCTCCCACCACTCCTGGTCGCTCTGACGGGCGTTGTGAGCGGCGGTGTCGGCGGCGGCCAGGGCCTGCGCGTGGACGAAGCCGAGGAGGTGGGTCAGGGCGGCGTCCATCTCCACGTCGGTGAGGCCGATGCCGTCGAAGGCCGCGAGCTCGTGCTCGTACTTGCCGATCACCCCGGGCCCCAGCGGGGGGCGGGTGACGGGCAGCTCGCCGATCCACGGGTGGCGCAGGAACAGGGCGCGGTTCTCCTCGGCGACGCGGGTCACCTTCTCCCGCCAGGACCCGTCCGGGGCCGGTGCGCCGCACTCCATGGCCAGGTAGACGGTGTCCAGCATCAGGTCGAGCAGCTCCGCCTTGCCGGGGACATAGGTGTAGAGGGTCATGGGGGTGACCCCCAGCCGCTGGGCCAGCGCCCGCATCGTCAGCGCGGCCAGCCCCGACCGCCCCTCGCTCGCCGCTTCGTCGGCCAATGCGATCGCGGCGTCGACGACGGCGTCGACGGTCAGCCCCTGCCGGGGCCCGCGCCGCCCGCTGGGCGCCCCCTGCCCCGGCTCGCGCCACAGCAGCTCCAGCGTGCGGACGGGGTCGCCCGCGCCGCTCCGGTCCGTTGCCACTCCCGACCCCTTTCCGCCGCCTTTCCGGCAGCCGCTCATTTAATCTTCTACGCCGTATAGAATACTATGTATAATGAAACTCCGAGCCACGACACCAGGAGGACCCCATGCGGATCACCGCCACCGCCATCTGCCTCACCGTCGAGGATGCCACCACCTCATCCGCCTTCCTGACCAGGCATTTCGGATTCAAGGAAACGATGGCGGTCGACGGGTTCGTCTCCCTCTCGCACCCCGACGGCCCGAACGTGGTCTTCGTACGGCGCGGCCTCGAGGTGCTCCCCGAGGATCTCCGCGAGCAGCACGCCGCCGGAGTACTGCTCGCCTTCACCGTGGCCGACCTGCCCGCCGAGTACGAGCGCCTGCGCTCCGAGGGCGTCCCGATCGTCATGGAGCCGCGCGTGGAGCCCTGGGGCGAGCGGGTGTTCCTGGTGGCCGACCCCAACGGTGTGATCATCGAACTGGTCGACTGGGTGGAAACCTCGCCCGAGCCGGCCACCGAGGCCACCACCGCCTAGGACAGGAACACGCTCCGGACTGCCGGTCGGTGCGGCGCCGTGCGGACGGGGGCCGAGATCGCCCTGCTCCGCGATCCGTACCGGGCGCGGCAGTCCTGAGCGGGCGCCCGCGCGCCGCCGCCTACGGGTTCACCCCTCGGGGCTCCACTCGGCGATCCGCGGGCCGCCCCCGGCGGGCGCGGCGAGCGGGTCGGGCTCGGCGGGCGCGGAGAGCGGGTCGGGCTCGGCGAGCGGGGCGAAGAAGCGGGCCACGGCCTGCTCGGTGACCTCGCCGAGGGTGGCCGGGGACCAGCGCGGGCTGCGGTCCTTGTCGACCACCTGCGCCCGGATGCCCTCCACCAGGTCGGGCGAGGTCAGCGCATGGCAGGAGACCCGGAACTCCTGTTCCAGCACCGGCTCCAGTGCGCCGAGCGCGGCGGCCCGGCGTACGGACTCCAGGGTCACCTTCAGGGCGGTCGGGGACTTCGCGAGGATGGTCTCGGCGGCCTCCTTCGCCGCCGGGTCCCCGTATCCGAGCAGCCGGTCCACGATCTCCTCCACGGTGGCGGCGGCGTAGCAGTGGTCGATCCAGCCCCGCGCCTCGGCCAGCCCGCCCCGCGCGGGCTCGGCGGCGTACCGCTCCGCCACCTCCCGGGCCGGGGCACCGGCGAGTTCCGCGGTCAGCGCCGGCAGCCGGTCGGCCGGTACGAAGTGGTCGGCGAGCCCGCACAGCAGTGCGTCGGCGGCGCCCACCGCGGAGCCGGTCAGGGCGAGATGGGTGCCGAGCAGGCCGGGGGCTCGGGCCAGCAGGTGGGTGCCGCCGACGTCCGGGACGAAGCCGATGCCGGTTTCGGGCATGGCGACGCGGGAGCGCTCGGTGACCACGCGGACGCCGCCGTGGGCGGACACGCCGACTCCGCCGCCCATCACGATGCCGTCCATCAGTGCCACGTAGGGCTTGGGATAGCGGGCGATGTGCGCGTTGAGCCGGTACTCGTCGCGCCAGAAGGCCGCGGAGGCCCGCGTCCCGGCCTTGGCGTCGTCGTGGATGGCCCGGATGTCCCCGCCGGCGCACAATCCCCGCTCGCCCGCACCGCGGATGAGCACCTGATCCACGCCCGGATCCCGCTCCCAGCCGGCCAGGGCCCCGGCGATGCGGAGCACCATGGGGTGGGTGAGGGCGTTGAGGGCCCTGGGACGGTTGAGGGTGATCACCCCGGTACGGCCCTCGACGGCGCACAGGACGGTGCCGGCGGTGTCCGCGGTGTCGGCCATGTCTACGGTGTCGGCTTCGCTCTTCACGCCGCCCAGTATGGACGGCGCGTAGTCTGATTCGTCATGGGAAAGATCATCCTGATGTCGCAGGTCTCCCTCGACGGCTACTACGAGGGCCCGGAGCGGCAGCTCGACTGGGGCCTCGTCGACGAAGAGCTGCACCAGCACATGAACGACGAAGTCCGGTCGGTCGGCGGCATGCTGATGGGCCGGGTCACCTACGAACAGATGGCCGCCTACTGGCCCACCGCCGGCGCCGATCCGGCCGCGTCCGCGGTGGAGACGGACTTCGCCGGCATCTGGCGCTCCGCGCGGAAGTACGTGTACTCCCGCACCCTGGCCGCCGAGCAGGCCGACCCGAAGGCCACCGTGCTGCGGGAGGTCGTACCCGAGGAGGTCGCGGCCCTCAAGGCCGCCCCGGGCGGTGATCTGACCCTGAGCGGGGCGGACCTCGCCGCCACGTTCCTGCGCCACGGCCTGGTGGACGAGTACCGGATCTACGTGCACCCCGTACGCATCGGCCGCGGCCACCACCTCTTCCCGCCCTCCGACGGCCTGGTCCCCCTGCGACTGGAGGGAACCCGCACGTTCGGCAGCGGGGTGGTGCTGCTGCGGTACGCCCGCGCCTAGGGCCTGTCGTCACACTCCCGCCTGCCGCGAGACGCCCGGCCGCCCTTCGGGCTACGGCGGGAGTGTGACGACAGGCCCTAGGCCGGGGCAGGACCAGGCGGCGGCGCGGACAGTGAGGCGAGGTAGCCGGACAGGGCCGCCGTCGTGGCGGACAGCGGGAAACGGGCGCCGAGGTAGCCGTCCGGGCGTACGAGGAATCCGGTCGGGCCGTCGGCGCCGTAGAGCCGGGCGAACTCCCCTGCGGCGTCCCGGTAGCCGGGGACGCAGGCGGGGAGGCCGACGGCCGCTTCGGGGGCGGCCTCGCGGGCGAGGACGGCCACCCTGCGCACGTCTTCGTCACCCGCGCCGCCCTCCGCCAACGCCGGCCCCGCCGCCCGGGCCTGCTCGGCGGCCTCGGCCAGGGCCGCGCCGTCGGCCCCGTACAGGAGCAGCGCGTGGCCGGGCCGGCCGCGCAGGACGTCGAGCAGCCTCGAGGGATAGGCGGCGAGGGGCAGGGTCAAACCGCCGCAGTCCGGGGCCCGTTCGCCGGGCTTCGGGGCGTCGGCGGGGCCGAACGGAGGACCGGCGAGCGGTCCGTCCGCGTAGCCGACGAGCAGTTGGGCCTCGCGGAGCAACACGGTCCGCGGATCGTCCGGTTCGTTGCCCATGCCCTGGGTCGCGTGCCGCACGGTCCGGCCGACGACCTCCTCGCCGACCGGGCGGCGCTCGGCGTCGTAGCTCGTGAGCAGGGCGGGCCCGGCGGATTCCCGCAGGACGAGCGCGAGCTTCCAGGCCAGGTTGCAGGCGTCCTGGATCCCGGTGTTCATGCCCTGGGCGCCGGTCGGCGGGTGGATGTGGGCCGCGTCGCCCGCGACGAAGACGCGCCCGTCGCCGTACCGGTCGACGATGCGGTGGCTGATGCGGAACACGGAGGACCAGCGCATGCCGGACACCGTGGCCGGGGCCGGCGCGAGACGGTCGACGACGGCCTGGATGTGGGAGAGCTCGGGGACCCGGCCCCCCTCCAGCCCGTGCAGTACGCCGTCACCCGCTCCGGGGCCGCCGGCCGATCCGCTCCCCGGTCCGCCGGGCGGCTGCGCGGAGAGTTCGGGCGGGACCAGCATCGACATCCGGTAGCGGCCCCGGCCCGGCAGCGGGATGCACACCAGCAGGTCGTCGGTGGACCCGTCGGCGCCCTGGTGCATGGACCGCAGGCCGTACCCGTCGGGCAGGTCCCAGTCGCTCACCACGTCGGCCAGCATGTACTCCTCGGCGAAGGCCCCGCCCTCGTAGGAGAGTCCCAGCGCCTTGCGCACGGTGCTGTGCGCTCCGTCGCAGCCGATGAGGTAGCGGGTGCGCAGCTCCTCCTCGCCGCCGGACGCGGTGCGCAGGAGGCTGATGACGCCACCTGCGGAGCCGGCCCCGGCCCCGTCCCCCGCGCCGGCCCCGTCCTGGCTGAACGACAGCAGTTCGGTGCCGCGTTCGATGACGGTGCCCAGCCCCGCCAGGTGCTCTTCGAGGATCCGCTCCGTCTCGTACTGGGGCAACGCGGCGAAGCGGTACGGGACTTCGGGGGGCAGCATGAGCTCGATCCGGGCCTGCTCCGCGCCGTTGACGTAGATCAGCTGACCGCGCAGGGGGACGGCGCTCTCCATGACGGTGCGGGCCAGGCCCATCCGGTCCCAGATCTCCAGCGTGCGCGGCTGGATGCCGACCGCCTTCGCGTACGGGAGGCGGGCCGGCAGCCGGTCGACGAGGCGGCAGCTCACGCCGTGGCGGCGCAGTTCCGCTGCCGCGCTGAGGCCGACCGGACCGGCGCCCGCGATGAGTACGTCGGTCGTCGGGGTGTGCGCCATGGGTTCCTCCCGATCGCCCGGCCCCGAACCGGTTCCCTCCCTCCATGCTGACCCGGTGCGGAGCGGACGGCCAGACGAACCGGTCAGCCCGCCTTGGCGTGCGCCCCCGGGGCGTGGCCGAAGGCCCGGCGGAACACGTCGATGAACGCGCTCGCCGAGGACCGGCCCCATTGGTGCGCGACCGCCGTCACGGGGGTGTCGGCCGGCCCCGGCCCGGCGCCTGCCGGAGCCCGCGGAGCCGGACCTCACTCCTGCCCGGGGGTGACGGCGGCATCCCGCGGTCGGGAGCGGTGCACCCGCCAGGCGGCCAGGGCCTGCGCGCGGGCGCCCTCGGGATGGCGGGCGTGCCACTCGCGGAGGAAGCGGTTCAGCTCGAACTGGGCTCCGATCTCCCGGGGTTCGGCCGCCCGCGCCCGGGTGGCGTGCCAGTGGGCGACCGCCTCGGCGAGGGTGTGTCCCGCGCCCTGGGCGACGTAATCCCGCATGAAGGCGTCGAAGTGGAAGCCGGGCCCGATCTCCCGGACGAAGTACGCCCGCAGCACCTGGCTGCACCGCTGCCCCGGCGGGATCACGCTGGCACCGTCCACGGGAGCCGCCAGCTGCCGGCCCGCACCACCCACGGACCGGCCGCCGGACCGGGCCGGGGGTGGGGACGAGGCCGGAGACGAGGTCGGAGACGGGGAGGGGGACGGAAGCCCGTCCAGCGCGGCGGCGATCCGCGCCGTGACCGCCGCCTTCCCGCCTCCGGCCGGGAGGCCCATCCGCCGGGCCAGGGCGCTGAGTTCGGCCAGCGTCCAGTACCAGCGGGCCAACTCCGCCCCGGTCAGTTCCGGGCTCGGATCAGGCCGCACTTCCCCGTCATTCGTACGCATGTTCCCATTCTAGACGCCTCGCTGCCCGTGCCCGCCCCGCGGTCAGCGGGCCGCGGCCGCGCGGCGTTCCCGGCCCCGCAGGACGTCCAGGGCGAAGAACCTCGGGACGGCCGCGCCCAGCCCGTCGGGGCCGGTGAACCCGCGGCGGGCCAGCTCGACGTCCGGCGAGGTGCCGCGTCCCTGCCAGTGGCGCAGGAAGAGCTTCGCGCACATCTGCGGCGGCGGGACCACGAGCCGGGGACGGGTCTCCTCCGCGACCTCGTCGGCCCTGACCACGAGGGCGCACCACTCCTCCCAGCGCTCGGAGTCCCGCAGGCGCGCCAAGACCGCCGGCCGCCAGTCCACCGACTGCCACACCGGCCACACCCGCACCATCAGGAGCCGGATCAGCTCGGCGGCGGGGAGCTCGCCCCGCTCCCGCTCCGTGAACCAGAGCGCGAGGGAGTCCGGCAGCGGCGACCGGCCGTCGAGCCCGAGCTTGGCCCGCGCGTACGTCGCGAGGGTCATGCCCCTGGCGCCGGCGAGCTCCTCCAGCAGACCGGTCAGCACCTCCTCGTGCAGCGCCGGGTAGCCCTCGTCGAACAGCCGGGCGGCGTCCAGTACGTCGAGGTCCGACATCCACCGGCCGGGGGCGTGCTCCCGCCGGGTCCGGCGGACCAGGGACTGCGTCCTGCTGATACCGGTGAAGGGCACCTCGGGCGCGACCGGACCGGGGGTCACCGCGCCCCGGCCCGCGATCGCGCGCAGCGCCGCCATGGCGTCGAGCCGTTTGAGGTCCCAGACGCCCGAGGCGATCATCTCCTCCAGCGTCCACAGGGCGTCGTGGTCCTCCTCGCCCAGCGCCCCTTCGATGTCCTTCCAGCCTCGGTGGGTGAAGGGCAGCGCCGCGGCCGCCGCCACGATCCGCCGCCCGGCGTCGGGCGCGATCAGATCGCTCTCGGCACCCTCCTTGCAGCCGTAGCGCAGGTTCACCAGGGCCACGGTCTGGGGCGGGTACCCCATCTCGGCCGGGCCGTGCAGGACCCCCACCTCGTCGTCCCCGTCGATCTCGCCCGAGGCGTACATCGTGAAGACGGTGCCGAGGCCCCGCATGCCGCAGGGGGCGAGTTCCGCGGCCCGCAGCGCCCCCATGCTCGCGGCGCCGATCACCTCCGCGCCCTCGGTGAGGACCTGGAGGATCTCCTTGTGGCCCACGGAGCGCCGTTCCCGGAAGTACCCGTCGACGACCACGACCACGTCTCCCGGGTGCCACTGGTCCGCGAGGAGGTCGCCCCGGCCCGCGGGCGGCCGTACCTCCGCCTCCGGGAGCACCGCGCGGACGTCGGCGGCCGAGATGGTCGGCCCCGCGTAGACGATCACCCTGGCCCCGCTCAGGCCGGACCCATTCGCGGCCGGCCCGTTCGCGGCCGGCCCACTCACGCCGAACCCGTCCACTACAGCACCTCCGGGCATACGCGGCTCCCCGGAGCCACGACCTTGACGACCGGGACCCCGATCTCCTCGCGCGTCAGGTCGACGAGGAGGGGCGGATGGGAGAAGGCGGCGGCCGCCCGGCCCACGACGTGGGCGAGGGCGCCGGCCAGACTGTCGTGCGGGACGGGATCCTCCACGAGGCCCCTGATGTCCGCGGCCGGCGGGCCCGAGCGTGCGCTGCGCAGCCGGTCGGCGTCCACGTGCCCGAAGTCCTCCCGGAGGTCGTCCCGGGCCCCCGAGATGTACGCGAGCCTGGCCTGGGCCGCCTCGGAGACGGCTCGGGTGAGGGCGATCTCCCGGCTGAGGTGGCAGCCGAAGCCGAACATCGGAGCCGGGTACTCGTCGTCGGCGACCCAGGAGAGGAAGCAGGGCAGGCCGGTGGGCGAGGGCACGAGGCGGACCTCCAGGGTGACGCCGGCCCGTTCGATCAGCGTGCACAGCTCGTCGGCCACCGGCGAGCCGAGGGAGCGCGGGTCGACGCGTACGCCCATCTCCCCGCCCGCGGTGACCGCGGCCGTCATCGCGTCGCGCTCGATGACCTCGCAGAGCGCGTGCAGAGCGGCTTCGATCCGGGTGTTCCCGCTGGCCAGGCCGTTCGTCGACTCGAAGAACACCGGCGGGTTCCAGTCGGTGTGCTCCTCCAGAGTCAGCCGGACGACGCTCACGGGAACGAGGGTGCGCGCTCCGTCGACCAGGGATCTGGCCGCGACCCAGTCCAATGGCAGCCCGTCGTGGAGCAGGTTCGGCGCGGAGGGCGCCAACGCGGCCACGTCGTAGCCCAGTTGTGTACGGAGCTTGCGGGGGGAGGCGGACAGGGCGGGTAGGGCCGGTTGTTCGACGTGCCAGGTCTCGACCGACTCCATCACCGCCGAGAGCCGAGCCAGTTCGGGGGTCATCCCCTTGCCCTGGGAGACGGCGAGCGTCCTGGACAGCGGCCGGATCGCTTGGAAGGTCGGGATGCCGATGGAGTCGAGCCGGGTGATGTCGGCGACCCGGGTGACGCCCACCTTGGCCGCGGCGCGGGTCGCCATCTCCCAAGTGGCCTTGGGTGGTTGGGCACGGTCCGTACCCGGGAGGCGGTGCACGGAGCGGTCCTGTGGCGTGGCGAGCCAGGCCAGGGGCGCGCCGTCGGCCCGCGCGCTGTCAACGGTCTGCACGGTGTCACCGGTCTGCACGGTGCCATCGGTCTGCACGGTGTCGTCAGTCTGCACGGTGGGGAGCTCCTGCGGGTCAGAGGTTCCGGGTGCGCCGCAACAGCGCCCGGCCGGCGACGAAGTTGGCGACGATCGCGACGACGGCGAGCACCACCAGGGAGGGCCAGGCCTTGCCCAGGCCGAAGATCGCGGCGTCGCGCATGCCGGTGACGGCGTACGACACCGGGTTCACCGTCGAGATCCACCGCAGCACGGTGGGGAGCTGCTGCGAGGTGGACAGCGACGGCGCGGCGAAGACGAGGACGGGCACCGACACGCTGGTGAGCACCATGAAGGTGCGGTAGTCGCTGATGAGGACGGCCGCGGCGAGGTACAGCCCGTTGAACGCCACCGACGAGAGCACCAGCGCCAGTAGCAGCCAGATCCAGTGGGAGGCGTGGAACGGGTAGTCGAAGATGACCGCGGCGACGGCCAAGGCCAGCAGGCTCTGGGCCAGCACGAGCGAGACCCCGGCCAGCAGTTTGCCCGCCAGGAAGCGCGAGCGGCGCAGCGGCCAGCTCCAGAGCTGGGTGGACACCCCGCTCATCTCCTCCTGGAACATCGCCATGCCCGTCGTCCCGGAGGCGCTGACCACCGACATGGCGAGCACCATGGGGAGGAGGAAGACCGCGAAGGGGAGGGTCTCGCCGCGGTAGGTGATGTTCCCGACGACGTTGCCCAGCGAGGTGTTCACCAGGAGCAGGTACACGAGCATGGGGGTCAGGCCGAGGATGAGGTTGACCCTGTTGCGGGCGAGGAGCGCGTACTCGCGGTAGAACACGGCGGTGAAGTCGGCCGGCTTGCCCGACGCGACCGGTGCGGTGGTCTTGAATCCCAGGTCGGCCACGGTGTCAGCCCTCGTTCCCGGTCATGCGCAGGAAGACCTGCTCCAGCGAGTCGGTGACGGTGGAGATTCCGGAGATCGCGACTCCGGAGTCGTGGCAGTGCCGGGACAGTTGCGGCAGTACGTCCCGTACCTGCGCGTTGTCGATGCGCACCTCGGCGTCCTGGACCGTGGCGGCCAGTCCGGCCGCGGCCGCCCACTCCTTGACGACCTTGGCGCCGACCGCATCATCGACGCTGACCAGCAGGTGCGCTCCACCGAACTCGCGCACCAGTTCGCTTGGTTGGGCGAAGCGGACCACCTTGCCCTGGTTGATGACCAGGACCCGCTGGGCGTTGCGTTCCAGCTCCTGGATGATGTGGCTGGTCCAGATCACGGTCATGCCGTACTCCTCTCGGAGCCACCGGACGAACCGCTCGATCTGGTGCCGGCCGGCCACGTCCAGTCCGGCCGAGGGCTCGTCGAGGATGAGCAGTTCGGGGATGGTCAGCAGCGCCCGTACGAGCTGCAGCCGCTGGCGCTGTCCGCCGGACAGCTGGAAGACGAGCCGGGACAGGTGGTCCCCCAGGCCGAGGTACTCGGCCACCTCCATCGCCCAGGGGCGGGTGGTGCGCCAGGACAGGCCCTTGAAGCGGGTGGCGATCAGCAGGTTGTCCAGGGCCGAGAGCATCTCGTCGTAGGGGGCGGACTGGTGCATCGCGCCGATGCCGGTCTTGGCGGCGACCGGGTCGCGGGCCGGGTCCACGCCGAACACCCGGATCCGCCCGGTGGTGGGAGGGGTGACGCCGCAGATCATCTTCATCAGGGTGGTCTTTCCGGCACCGTTGGGTCCCAGCAGCCCGATGGTCTCGCCTTTGGCGATGTCGAATGAAATACGGTCGACTGCCGGCGTCTCTTTCCCGCGGTAACGCTTGGTCAGTTCCTCGGCGTTCACCACACCATTCGCCACGGTCCGCCCTCCAGAATTCGATCGGTGGTCCTCTGGGTGTTCCTCCGGTCGGCACTTGTCCGGCACGGCCGATCGGGCTTGCTGCGGCTGGACGTTACGCCCGCGGGGCGGCACGGAAGCGGCCGCTGTCCAAGCTGCCGCGGAACTGCCTCCGTTCTGCCTCCTGCCGTAGGGAACCGTTGGCTAGCATGCGCAGATGAGCCGTTCAGCACTGACGGAAGACCGTGACGGGCGATCCGTTGTGGTTCTGGTGAATTGCGCGGGCGGCCGTGAATTGGAGGTCGTACGGAATGCTTTGACGGGTCCTCTGGAAACTCCGGCGATATTGATCCGGCAGGACGAACTGATGTCGACCTCGATGACTCTGGACGTGGACACCGGTCTGCTGGACGTCTCCGGGCGCCGGGTCAGACCGGCCGTGGTGTGGGTGCGGCACGGTTCGGCCTGCGCCCTGATAGCGCAGGCGAGGCCCGCCGGGTCGATGACTCCGCTGCGGGCGGAGTCCTGGTCCGGGTTCCTGCGGCAGGTGGCGGCCACCGCGGACGCCGCACTGCCCGGCGGCACGGTCGTCGGGCCGGGCCAGCTGGCCCAGGCACGCCGGCTGGGCGTGCGCACGCCCCGTACGGTCGTCACCAACGACGTGCCGGCGGGGGCGCGCGCGGTGGGTGCGCCCACCCTCGTGGTCAAGACTCCGGACTTCCGGCTGTTCGAGCCGGACCGGCTGGGCTGGAAGACCTGCCTGCCCCGGGTCGCCGGCCGGGAAGCGGTGGAGCAGGACCCCGGACCGACGGTGCCGGGCGGTGCGGGAGAGCGCCCGGTCGTGGTCCAGGAGCACGTGCCGCACACGCGTGAACTGCGCGTCTACCACCTCGACGGCGGGATCTGCGCCTTCGAGGTCAGCAAGCCCGATCCGTCGAGCCCGATGACGGATCCCGACAGCGTCACCGTGACGCGCGTCGACTGCCCCCACCCCGCGGCCGAGGCGGTACGCACCCTGTGCGCCGCCTGGAACCTGCGCTACGGGGCGTTCGACCTGCTCGTGTCCGACACCGGGGACGTGGTGTTCCTGGAGGCCAACCCGGACGGGGACTGGCTCTGGTTCGAACGCAAGGCGCGCTGGCACGGCGTCTCGTTCATGGCCGCCGTCATGGTCCGTGAGCTGTTCGTACGCAGTACGTCGTGAGGAGTGCGCTGTGAGGAGTGCGCCGCGAGGAGGCGTCGTGGGGAGTGCGTCGTGGGGAGTGCGTCGTGAGGAACTCGCGCCGGTGACGGCGTTACGGGGTGCCGAGATCTCCAGCCGGGGCCTGGTGCTCGTGGCCCTGGTGGCACGGGGTCATACGACCGACCGCGTGGCCCGTGCGCTGCGCCTGAGCAGGCACACGGTGGGCGAGGAGATCAGTGTCCTGCTCGACCGGTTCAACTGCAGGAACAGGGCGGAGCTGGTGGCCTACTGCTACGTCCACCGGCTCCTGCCGATCGATGTCTGGCCGCCGCCGTGCGGCCCCGTGAAAGGGGTGGGTAACGTGTTCGACCCTCTGACCGCTCTGCGCGAGGCCGGGCTTCCGGTCGACCAGTTGAGCACCGCGCAGCGCGAGGTGCTGGCGGGCCTGACCGAGGAGGAGACGTCGGTCGTCGTATCGGTTCAGCTGCGGCTGGTCGAGGCGGATTCCGGTGCGGATGCCGAGGTGTGGGCGCACGACCTGAAGCTGCTCTGATCCCGCATGAGCCGGAGACTGGTGGTCGTCCTCTTCCTCGACCTGGTCGGGTGGACCCGGCTCGCCGAGCGCGTGGACCCGGAGTCGCTGCAAGGGCTGCTCGACGAGTACTACGAGATCTGCTCGGTCGCGGTCGAGGAACACGGCGGTGTCGTCGAGAAGTTCATCGGTGACGCCGTCATGGCGGTCTTCGGAGCCGACACCTCCCAGGAGGACGACGCCCCGCGGGCGCTGCGCGCGGCCACGCGGATCCGCGCCGAGGTCCGCGACCTGCGCACCCCCGCCACCGACGCGGCTCCGGTCGAGGTCCATTGCGGGATCGCGGCCGGCGAGGCGCTGGTGACGCGTTCGGCCCGGGCCGGCATCCGGGTCGTCGGCGACGTGGTCAACCTGGCCGCGCGCCTGCAGTCCCTGGCCGTCGCCGGGGAGATCATCGTCAACGAGACCGTGGCACACCTGGCCCGCCCGCACTACACGATGGTCCCGGTGCCGCCGGTGGCGCTGAAGGGCAAGTCCGAACCGGTACCGGTGCTCGTGGTCACCGGTGAGGCGGCCGCGGACGGCGCCGGCGAGCACTCCCTCATGGTGGACCGCAGCGCCGAACGCCACCGGCTGCGCGGGATCTACCACCGGGTGGCCCGGGAGGGGCGCGCGGAGCTGGTGACGGTGCTCGGGCCACCCGGCATCGGCAAGACCCGCCTGGTCCGGGAGACCGTGGACGACCTCGTGGCCGCCGGGGCCAGGCCCGTCGCCGTGTTCGGCAGTTGCCAGTCGTACGGAACGGCCGGGAACTACGGGGCGCTCGTCGAGATGCTGGACGCGCTGACCCGGCGGGCCCCGTCCTGCGCGGAGTTGCTGCGGGCGGACGAGCGGATCGCCGGCGTCCTCGCGGCCCTGCGCGACGCCTCGCTGCCCCGGCGGGCCGGCGCTGTCCCGGGCCCGGGCGTGGAGGAGGTGTCCTGGGCGACCCGCGAACTGCTCACGGCCGCGGCCGGCGACCCGCTCGTCGTGGTGTGGGACAACCTCGCTTGGGCCGGGCAGTCGCTCCTGGGGCTCATCGGGGAGCTGATGGACGGGCTGCGCGACCTTCCGCTCCTGATGGTCTGCGTGTCCCGGCCGGAGCTGGCGGGGCGGGAGGATCCCGGGCGGCCGGAAGGGGCGGACGTGATCGAGGTCGGGGCGCTGGTCCCGGCCGACAGCGCGCGGCTGGCGCTCTCGCTGGCCGGGCGCGGGAGCGGCGACGAGGTGGAACTGCACGGGCTCGACCTGGCCGAGCAGGTGGACCGGGTCGCCGTGTACAGCGCGGGCAATCCGCTGTACATCCGGCTGATGATGGACTGGCTGCGGAACGGCCGGACCGTCGACGAGGTGCCGCCGAGCATCACGGCCATGGTGGGGGCGATGATCGACCGGCTGCCCGCGCCGGGCCGCCGGCTGCTGGGCGCGGCTTCGGTGATCGGCCCCTCGTTCACCGTGGAGCAGCTCGCGCTCCTCGGCGAGCCGGCTCCGGAGGCGGCGGCCCGGGAGCTCGCGGGCCGGCACCTGTTCCGGGCCACGGAGGAACCGGGCGGCTACCGCTTCGTCCAGCAGCCGGTGCACGAAGTGGCGTACGGCAGGCTGGAGAAGGAGCAGCGCGTCACCTGGCACCGGCGGCTGGCCGAGCACGGTTTCAGTCCGGGCTTCCACCTCGAAGCCGCCACCCGGCTCCTCGGCGGGCTGCGCCCCGACGACGCGCAGCTGCCCGAGCTGGCGCGGGAGGCGGCCGGGGCCCTGCTGGCCGAGGGCACCGTGGCACTGCGCCAGCGTGACGTGCCGACGGCGATCGGACTGCTCGAACGGGCGCTCGTACTGGCGCGGGGCGGGCCGGACCGGTGCCGGTCGGTCGCGGCCGTCCGGCTCAGCGACGCCCGCATGCTCTCCGGGGACACCCGGGGCGCACTGGAGGCGGTGGAGGAGGGGACGTGGCGCGACACCGGGCCCGGCACCCACGCCGGCTCCGCGCCCGCGCCCGCGCCCGCCCTGGTGAGGGTGCAGCGGCTGCTGCTGGCCGCCCGCCTCGGCAAGGTCTCGGCGCTGGAGGTGGAGGGGCTGCGGGCCGTGCTCGACGGCGAGGACCCCGACCGGTCGGCCCGGTGCCGGTTCGAGCAGCTGCGGATGCTGATCCACCTGGACCACGGCCGGTTCGGGGCGGCCGAGGAGGCGGCGTGCGCCGCGCTCGCCCACGCCCGGGACGCCGCCGACGCGTACGAGGAGGACCGGCTGCTGGTGGCCCTGTGCGAGATCCGGCAGTGGTCGCCGAGTCCAATGGCGCAGAAGCTCGCCGGGTGCGCGGAGCTGCTGGAACGGTTCGCCGCCGACCGGTTCCTGGCGCTGCCCGCGCTGGCCGCCCGCGCGCGCTGCCTGGCGCTGACCGGGGACCGCAGCGGTGCGCGTTCGGCACTGACCGAGGCCGAGTCCGTGGTCGTACAGCTCCGGCTGACCTTGGGGCGGGTCCTGGTCGATCAGGTGGCCGCGCTGGCCGCCTCCCTGGACGGCGAGCACGCGGAGGCCGAGCGGCGCTTCTGCCGCGCGGCGGACGCTCTCGAGCGGGCGGGCTACGTACCGGTCGCGCTGACCATGCGGGTGCAGGCGGCCCGCGAGTGCGCCCGCCGGGACCGGGCGGACGAGGCGGCCGAGAGGATCGCGGAACTGCTCGCGCGGCGCGAGGAGATGGACGTCCGGGGCCGGATCCTGTGCCTGTCGGCCGCCGTACTGGGCGCGGCGGCGCAGGGCCGCGCCGAGCCGGTGCGCGCCGAGGTGCTGCGGCTGCTCCGGGACCTGGACGACCCCTGTCTGCGGGGCGAGGTCTGCTTCGATCTGGCCCGGGCCCACCGGTGCCTGGGCGAGGGGGCCGAGGCCCGGCTCATGGCCGGGCTGGCCGTCGACAGCTACGCGTCCATCGGCGCCCTGAAACCGCTGGAGGCGGTACGGGCATGGATTTGAACCCTCCCCCAGCTGAAGCAAGGGGATTCCTGGCTCACGCTGCCTGCGGGTCAGCGACTCGACAGGTCTTCCACGATCACCACCAGCCGGGTTGGAACCAGCCCGGTTTGGTACGGCAAAGCTTGGAGATGCCTGTGCCGTCTTGGTTCTCGATCGGCACGATGTACGCGCTTGGTTCTCGCAACGCACAGCGCGCGCTGTACCCGATCCTCGGATGTCCCCGGTGAACGGCGCGCCCTGGCGGCGCGAGCGGCGGCCGCACGCGTCGGGGATGCCCGCGTGGAGCATGCCGGCCGGCGGGGACCCCGGCGATCCCCTGCCGAAGGCCCTGTTCGCGGGGATCGGTCCGCGCTGGGCTTGGGAGGGCGCGAACGGAGAGGGCGTACGGGTCTGCGTGCTCGACAGCGGTGTCCAGGCGGGGCATCCGCTGGTCGGCGCGGTCGAGCGGGCCTGGCAGGTGGTGAGCGCCGAGGGCCGGGCTCCGCGCGTGGAGGAGTGCGAGCCGCAGGACAGCGCCGGGCACGGGACCGCCTGCGCGGGGATCATCCGCTCCCTCGCGCCCCGGGCGTCGCTCAGCTCGCTCAAGGTGCTCGGGGACGGGAGGGCCGGCAGCGCCTCCGCGCTGATCGCCGGGCTGGCCTTCGCGATCGAGGAGGGGTTCGACGTCATCAGCATGAGCCTGTCGACGACCCGGGTCGAATTCCGCGACCGGCTGGCCGAGTTGTGCGACCGCGCCTACTTCCGGCGGACCGCGGTGGTGGCGGCGGCGCACAACCTGCCCATCGAGAGCTTCCCCTGGAACTTCGCCTCGGTGATCTCCGTCGCCAGCCACGCCGAGCCGGACGGCATGCGCTTCTACTACAACGCCGCTCCCCCGGTCGAGTTCCGGGCCCGGGGGGTGCGGGTGCCGGTGGCGAGCCTCGGCGGCGGCACGGTCCGCAACACCGGCAACAGCTTCGCGGCGCCACACATGGCCGGGATCGCGGCCCTCGTCCTGAGCAAGCATCCGTGGCTCACGCCGTTCCAGCTCAAGAGCGTCCTGTACCACTGCGCAGCGAACGTCCACGGAGAAGGAGAGGGAGAATGAAACCCTGGCCACACGATCTGATGGCCACCGAACGTCAGCTCCTGCAGTCTGTCGTCACGGTGGCCCGGTACATCTACGGGGCGGCCGCGTCCTCGGTCTTCATGGTGAGCCCCGACACCGGTGAGCTGATCTTCGCGGCGGTGGCGGGCGAGGGCGAACAGGGCCTGGTCGGCCGGCGCTTCGAGCCCGGCACCGGCATCGCCGGCTGGGTGGCGGCCAGCGGACAGCCGCTGATCACGGACGACGTGGGCGCGACGGACCGGTTCGCCCGCGACGCGGCGGCCTCCACCGGGTACGTTCCCGCGAGCATCATGGCCGCCCCGCTCATCGCGGACGGGGAGTGCATCGGCGTGATCGAGGTGCTGGACCGCCACGTCCACGACGAGCACGCTCCCGGCCGGGAGCTCGACGACATCGAACTGCTGGGTCTGCTGGCCGCGCAGGCCGCCCTGAGCCTCGCGCTGCTGCGGCGCAGCGAGCAGGCCGCGGGCGGGGCGCCGCACATGGGAGAGCTGGTGGCCCGGCTGTCCCGGCACGCGGTCATGGACGCGTCCGACCCCTTGGCCGTCTCCCTGCTGAGCATCTCGCTGGACCTGCTGGACCGGGGTTCGCACCCCGGTTCGAAGGTGGTCTGACGGCCGAGGGAGACGGAGCGCAGACGTATCGGCGACGCGGCGGAGACGCGGACGGAACGGGCCCCTCCTACCCTCCTGGCCTATGGTCCACAGTGCCGAGGCCGAGGCTCCGTCGTTTCCCGAACTGCTCCGCTTCAAGCGCGTCCAGGCCGGGCTCACCCAGCGGACGCTCGCCGACCTGTCGACGATCAGCCCGCGCACGATCCGCGCCCTGGAGTCGGGCCGGGTGAACGCGCGGATGCAGACCGTCCGGCTGCTCGCCGACGCCCTGGGGCTGGAAGGCCTGGCGCGGGAGCTCTTCGTCACCGCGGGCCTGGGCGGCGGGGGGCCGGCTCCGGTCGGGGCCGAGCCCTGCCCGGCGGTGCCCCGGTCCGTCAACGCCCTCCTCGGACGGGACGTCGAGGTCCGGGCGATGGTGGGCGCCCTGGAGTCGGATCACCGCCGGATGATCTCGATCTCGGGGCTCGCCGGCGTGGGAAAGTCGCGGGTGGCGGCGGAGACGGCGGCCCGGCTGAGCTCCCGGCGCGGCTGGCCGGTGCTGTGGATCGGGTCGGGAACGGTGGCCCCCGCCGGCCCCGGCACCGCCTTCGGCCCCTTGCTGCGGTCCTTGCGCCTGCTCGTCGAATCGGGTGCGCAGGACGTGTCCGCGGTCTGCCGGCTGATCGGCCGGCACGAGCTGCTGCTCGTGCTCGACGGGGTCGCGGACGCGCGGGACCCCGTCGGCGTGGAGGAGCTGCTGGCCTACTGCCCGGGCATCCGGGTGGTCAGTACCTCGCGGGCGCCGTGGAACGTGGCGGGCGTCCAGGGGACGGTGCTCGCGCCGCTGGCCGTCCCCGGGCCGGACGGCGAGGGGGCGGGGGTGGGGCCGGGGTGCCTGGACGTCCTCACCGCCGTACCGTCGGTGCGGCTGCTCGTGGACCGGCTCTCGGAGGTCCGGCCGGGTTTCGTACTGGACCTGGCGGACGCGATGGCCGCGGTACGGCTGTGCCGGACCCTGGACGGTCTGCCGGCCGCGCTGGAGGCGGCGGCCGCGGGGTGCGGGGTACTGAGCCTGCGCCGGCTGGCGGACATGCCGGCGGCCGAGCTGCTCGAACTGCCCTCGGCCGCCCGGCCGGTCGGCGCTCCCGGGACGATCGGCTGCCCGATCCGGTCGGGGGTCGAGCGACTGGACCCCGGACCTCGCAAGCTCCTCGGCGAACTGGCCGAGTTCGACACGGCGTTGACGGTGTGCGAGGCCGCCGAAGCGCTGCGCCGGCCGATGAACCAGGTGGTCGACGGCCTGGGCACGCTGACGGGCGGCGGGTTCGTCCGGGCCGCGCACGGGGAGGCGGAGACCCGCCTGCACCTGCCGAACCTGGTCCGGGCGGCCCTGGCCTGACACGTGATCAGCCCAGGTGTTCCGCGAGGAACCGCTCCACGGCCGCGTAGTAGGCCTGCCGGTTGGCGGGCCGGGACAGCCCGTGCCCCTCGTCGGGGAACAGCAAGTACTCGTAAGGGAGTTGCTTGGCCTCCAGCGCCGCGACGATCTGCTCGGCCTCCGCCCGTGGCACGCGCACGTCGTTGGCGCCCTGGACGATCAGGAGCGGGATGCGGATGTCGTCGACCCGGGACAGCGGAGAGCGTTCCCACAGCATGGCGCGCTCCGTCTCCGGGTCCCCCACCTGGGCGTGCATGAACGAGCGCAGTGCGGTGCGGTAGGGCGCCCCGGCCGCGAGCAGCGTCAGCAGGTTCGACGGACCGCAGAGGTCGATCGCACAGGTGAACACCTCGGGGGTGAACGCCGCGCCGACCAGCGCGGCGTAACCCCCGTACGAACAGCCCATGATCGCGATCCGGGCGGGGTCGATCCCCCCGTCCGCGACGAGGTGCGCGACCGCGTCGAGCAGGTCGGTCTGCATCGCGGCGCCCCACTGCTTGGCGCCCAGGTTGCGGAACTGCTTGCCGTAGCCCGTCGAACCGCGGAAGTTGACCTGGACGCAGGCGTAGCCGCGGTTGGCCAGGAGCTGCGCTTCCTCGTCGAACGCGAAGGTGTGGCGGGACCAGGGCCCGCCGTGCACGTTCACCACCGCGGGCAGGCCCCTGCGTTCGGCGCCGGGCGGCCAGGTGACGTAGCCGTGGACGGTGACCCCGTCGCGCGCGGAGAACGCGAAGGGCTCCATCCGGGCCAGGGTGTACGCCTCCAGCTCCCGCTGGTGGCTGAAGAGGTAGCGCAGCGTCCCGGCCGGCCGGTCGTAGACGTAGTAGAGGACGGGCCCGGCTCCGGTCACCACCGAGACGGTCCACAGCCGGTCGCCGCGGTCGGTGCGGTCCACGTAGACCTCGCCGTCGACCGACAGGAGGGCGAGCTCGCCGCGGATCCGGCCGATGTCCTTGCCGAACTCCTCGTCGAGGAAGACCCATTCGTCGCGGTCCTTCGCGAACAGCGCCGCTTGCGGGCTGCGGGTCACCGGGTCGAACTCGACCTGCTTGACGTCGTACACCGGGTCCTGCGCGAGCAGCGTCCGGCGTCCGGACGCGAGGTCCACGGCGAACAGGCGGCCGGAGTTGGCCCCGATGGAGGACAGGAGGTGGCAGGTGGCGCCGTCGCGCGAGAAGCCGAGGACGCGCGTCCCCATGGCGTCCTCGTACGGCACGTCGAGCCAGGGCGGGGCACCGTCCGGGCCGCCCGGAGCACCCGAACCCTCCGGCGGGTCGAGGAACACGGACAGGCCGCCGTCAGGCTTCATCACCGTGCCGCCGCGCACCCGCAGATCGGTGTCCACGATCCAGCTCAGGTACCCGGGGTTCTCCGCGACCTTGGTGAGCCGGTCCGTCAGCAGGTCCAGGGCGTAGACGTCGTGCAGCGCGGGCCGGTCCTTGTTCAGCCCGATCAGCAGGGTCGTCGGGTGCCACCGGTTGTGCGCCAGCACCCGCGCCTGGACACCGTCGAAGGGGGTGGCGCAGCGCTCCCGGCCGGTGACCAGGTCCACGAGGTGGACCCGCCAGCTCTCGTCGCCGTTGCGGTCGCGCAGGTAGAAGAGGGTGCGGTCGTCGTGGCACAGGCCGTACGTGCGGATGCCGCGGCCCCGGTCGTGCGTGACGGGCCTCGCCTCCTCGGGCCGGTCCACGGGCGCCGTCCACACGTTCAGCACGCCGTCGTCCGGGGCCAGGTAGACGAGCCGGGTCCCGTCCGGGGAGATCTCGGGCACGAGGTACGACGGGTTGCCGAACAGGACGGAGTGCGGGATCAGCGGTACGGCTCGCGTGGTCACGGTGCCCTTCCCGGGACGGGTGGTTGGACGCCGCGCGCCGAGAACCACCAGTCGCGGAGTTCGGGGAACTGCGCGACCGCCTCGTCGGTGTCGAGCGGCGGGGCCGCGGGGCGGCCGGAGGAGGGTGCCGGGAGGGCCGGCCCGGAAGGGACCGGCGTCTGGGCTGGGACCGGCGTCGGGGCAGGGACCCGCATCTGGGCTGGGACCAGTGTCTGGGCGCGGAACAGCCGGGTCATCAGCACCGGGCTGCCGAGCACCGCTCGGGACACCTTGGCCCGCATCTGCTGCCGGGCGGCGGACAGGGGCGCCGACGCGGGGCCCACCTCGGGGCCTGCCCCGGCACCCGCCCCGGCGGCCTCCGCGACGGCCTCCGCGACGGCCCGCGCCCGGTCCTGTTCGGTCGCCATCCGCCAGGACTCGGAGGCCACTTCGGCCATCGCGGCCTGGATCGCGGGCAGCGCGCCGGGCCGGGCGCCGCGCTCGGCCAGCTCCCGGTCCAGCCGCACCGCGCCGAGCAGCGCGACGGACATCCCGTGCGAGTAGACGGGGTTCACCGCCGTCAGCGCGTCGCCGACGACCAGGAACCCCTCGGGCAGGGGCAGCCGCTCGAAGAACCTCCGCCGGTTCGCGGTGGCACGGAACGGCCGTACGCCGCCCAGGGGTTCGGCCGCGGCCAGCAGCTCCGCCGCGAGGGGCGAGCGCAGCGAGCGCGCACAGTCCGTGAATCCCGGCTCGTCCGACGGCGGCCTGGCCTCGCGCGTGCCGGTCAGCGTGAAGATCCACCGGCCGTCCTCGATGGGGAACAGCGTGGCTCCGTACCCGGGGCGGCCGCGTTCCGGCCGCGGGTGCACCATGACCGCCGGGAGGCCCGCGGCGAGGGCGCGGGGCGCCCGGTAGATCCGGGTGGAGTACGCCAGGCCCGGGTCGAGCACCTCCTCCTCGACTCCGGGTCCGCCGATCGCGGTCAGCCAGCGTCCGGCCCGCGAACGCCGGCCCGTCGCGTCCACCACGAGGTCGGCGCCGAGCGTCTCGCGGGAGCCGTCCTCGTGCGCGATCAGGACACCGGTGACGCGGGACGCGTCCCCCGCGAGTCCCAGGACCCGGGTGCGCTCCCGTACGGTGACCGCCCCGTCGGCCAGGGCCCGCTGCCGGATGACGTGATCCATCAGCCAGCGGCTGCACGAGACCATGAAGGCCCCGGTCTCGTGGCGGCGGAACCAGCCGTCCGCGCTCAGGATCAGTGCGCCGTCCGGCAGGCCCCGGCGGTGCGCTCCCCGGGCGAGGAGCGCCTCCAGCGTTCCGGGGAGCAGCGTGTCGAGGGCCTCGGCGCCGGCGGTCACCAGGACGTGGCTGTGGAACGCCTGCGGCAGCTCCGGCCGGACCCCCGGCCCGTCCGGGTAGCGGCCGCCCTCCACGACGGTGACCTCGTCGGCGTGCCGGGCGAGCACCTTGGCCACCAGCACCCCCGCGAAGCCTCCGCCGAGGACGACGGCCCTGGTCATGACCGTGCGGCCGGCTCGCTCCGCGTGGCCGGAGTTCCGGCGTCCGTCTCCTCGATGAGGTCGGCTTCGATCATGGAGCTGATGAAGGCGTCCACTTCCGCGCGGATGCGGGCCGTCATCACCGGGTTGTGCCCCGCGAACAGCAGGGACAGGTTCGTGATGACCGTCTCCCGGTCCCCGTCGCTCTCCACGAGCGCCCAGATCTGGGCGGCCGTCGCGTTCAGGGTGCGGAAGTCGCCGGACTCGCTGTGGTAGAGCGAGATGCCGTCCCCGGTCTCCTGCCAGATCACCGCGTCACTGATGTGCAGGGACATCTCCCAGCCTCCTGTTCACCGGCATGATCGGAATCAGTTCGCCCACCTTGATCGCGGGCACGGCCGCCGGCGGGCGGACGTAGGTCTTCCACTGCTCGTGGGCCTCGTGCACCTCGCCCGTGGAGACCAGCCGCGGGACGGTCATCTCGGGTCCGTCGAGGGCGAGTTCGGCGCGGGTCACCCCGGTCTCCTGCCACAGCTGCGTGGTGACTCCGTGCCGCAGGATCCGGCACAGGTGGCGGCTGTTGCGCCGCAGGTCACCGGACTCCGACATGTGCGCGGCGCGGCAGCCGCCGCCGCAGTTCGCCTTGATGTAGCACTTCTCGCAGTCGGCGTGGAACTCCCCGCCGTACACGGTGCTCCGGCGCATCGAGGTCAGGACCGGACTGGCGAAGATCTCCGACAGCCGCTGCTTCCTGATGTTTCCGGCGAACTCCCCCTTGCCCGTGACGAGTTTGCACGGGTAGACGTCGCCGAGGGAGTTGACGTAGATCTCGTGCCCGCCCATGCCGCAGTTGCCCTTGACCGAGCACGCGGTGACCGGCCTCGGGCCGTCCGGCTTGAGCTTGCCGGCGACCGGCGAGGTCCAGACGAGCTGCTGCACGTCCAGGTGGTCCTGCCACCCGAAGTCGTAGGCGTCGTCCGCACCCCGGCCCAGGTCGTTGTGGTTCATCAGGCGGACGCTGTGGATCTCGATCCCGTCGAGGAAGGAGGCGAAGTCCTCCAGCTCGTGGATGTTGTCCGAGGTGACGATGTGGTTGATGGCCGGCGCCACCCCGGCCGCGTTGAGGAGCTGGATCGCCCGGTGGGTCTTGGCGAACGCGCCCTTGCCGCGGGTGCGGTCGTGGGTCTCGGCCGTGCCTCCGTCAAGGCTCACGGTGACGGCGTCGAAGAGCTCGGCGAACCGCTTGGCCTTCTCCTCGGTCCGGATCATCGTCGCGTTGGTGATGACGTTGACCTTCAGGCCGCTGTTCTTGGCGTGCTCGACGACCTGGAACAGGTCCTTGCGGAGCATCGGCTCGCCGCCGGTGAAGATGATGGTCCCGGCGCCGAAGTCGGCGATCTGCGAGACCAGGTCCAGGGACTCGGCGGTGTCGAGCTCGCCCGGAAGGCACTTCTCCGAGGAGGCGTAGCAGTAGGGACAGCGCAGGTTGCAGCCGTCGGTGATGGCGTAGTACGCGACGCCCAGGGGCGGTTCGCCCAGCCTGACCTTGGGCTTGTTGCCGTTGAAGTACACGATCCAGTTCAGGATGAGCTTGGCGAGGACGCGTTCCGTCTCGTCGTTCTGCTCCAGCCCCGGCTGCTCCCCGCGGGCCCGGGCGGCCGCCAGGGTTTCGAGGACCCGAAACTCACGTCCGGAGAGGACGCACCGGGCGGCCACCTCCGGGTTGACCACGAGGTGGTCCTCGCCGTGCACGAAGTACGTCAGGTCGTTGGGCACCTCGAACAACGACAGGTTCCGAACCAGTTTTCCGCGCATCCCGCCTCCTCTCTGGACTGGCACAGGCGCGGCCCGACGCGAACGGCCGCCGGACCCCGCCTGTGGAACGGTCAGTTCTCGGCCTGGCCCGATCCCGACCAGAGGCCGCAGGCACACAGCATCGCGGCGTCGAAGCCCTCCTTCGTGGCCTCCGGGGAGGTCCAGTCCTGGGAGTGCGCCACCACGTCGGGCAGGATCGCCGCGAGGCGGGTCTTCGTCGAGATGAGGACCTTGGTCTCCTCGGGGGTCAGACTGGCGTAGAACTCTTCGAGGGCGGGCGCCATCGTGCCGCCGATGACGCCGGCCGCACGCAGGGACTCCAGGGCGTTGAAGGACATGCTTCCACCTTTCGCTGTCTCGTTCGATCGGGGACGCAACCGAGACTGCGCGCGGCGGACCCGTGAAACAACCCCACGAATGTGGGTTGTGCGGGAGCGGCGAAGGGGACATACGCAGCGCGGGCGGGGCGTCTTGCGGCGGGGCCAGGACGGCCGGAACGCGCCGCGCACGGGTGTTGACGATCTCCAGAGCGTGCCTCACGCTCAGACCACAGCCATTGTGAAGCTCATGTGAAGCGAACGTGGAAATCGGGATCAATGGAGCGCCCACCCGGCGGCCGGCGGCCCGTCGGACGACCCGAGAGGTGCGATGAATCCCACCGGCTTAGGCATCGTGCACATATCGCTGGTGCCAGGCTTCGTCTGCCGCACCGACCAACGGATCACCGATCTCAGCGACATCCAGCAACGGCTCGTCGCGGCCCTGGTGCTCGGCGACCGTCCGCTCAGGCGCGTCGACCTGGCCGCCCGGCTGTGGCCCGACGCCCCGCCCGACCGGGCGGGCGCCCGGTTGAGACAGACCCTGTGGCGGCTAAATCAGGCCACGGCCGGGTGCCTGTTGAGGGCCTCGCACACCACCGTCACCCTCGTCGATCACGTCGAGGTGGACTACCGGGCGGCGGCCAGGCTGATCGCGGCGGTGTCCGGAGCGGTCGGGGCGGGCGGAGCGGTCGGGGCAGGCGGGGCGGTCGGGGACCGGCTGCCGCAGGCGTGGAGCGTACTGCGCCACCCGCTGCTGAACGACTGGGACGACGACTGGCTCGTGCCGTTCCAGGAGAAGTGGAGGGTCCAGCGCGTCCAGACGCTGGAGCGCCTCGCCGAGAAGTTCCTCCAGCACCGGCAGCACGCCGCGGTGCTCGAACTGGCCGACGCCGCGACCCAGGCCGACCCGCTGCGGGAGGGGCCCCGGCGGATCGCCGTGCAGTCGTGCCTGTTCGCCGGCGAGGTGGCCGACGCGCACCGCCGCTACCGCGGCTACCAGGAGCTGCTCTCCGCGGAGTTGGGCGTGGCACCGAGCGGGGCCATCCCGCGGCTGCTCAGACAGGACCGCGAGCGGCAGCTCGCCCTCGCGGCGGAGTACTGACCGGGGAGCGCCGGCAGGGAGCACTGACGGGGGAACACCGACCGGCTGCCGTCGTACCGCCACCGGTACGACGACGTCCTCGTCGCCCACGTCAGCTACCGGCACCGCGGCTGGAACGGGACGCACCCACGGTCATCGGGAACTGCACCACGGCGGACCGTCGGCGCCCTGCCCTGGAGATGACCGCCCGGAGGCGGCGGACCAGGAGGGGGCGCAGGCCCGGGTGGGACGGACGGGGCGGGCGGGCGGGTTCGGAAGCGGATCCGGGAGCGGATCCGGGAGCGGGCGGGGTCAGGGTCTGGAGGATGAGGAGGTTCATGCCGGCGTGATCCGCACCGGGAGGCTCTCCAGCCCGTTGACGACGATCGACCGCAAGGGGACGGCGGGGCCGGTCTGTTCGATGGAGCGGGTGGAATCGAGCAATTCCGAGAACAGGATCCGCATCTCGGTCCGGGTCATCATCGCGCCCAGGCAGAAGTGCTCGCCGGCGCCCAGCGCGAGGTGGCGGTTGGGGCGACGGGTGAGGTCGAAGACATCCGGGTTCTCGAAGTGGCGCTCGTCCCGGTTGGCGGACGGCGTCCACAGGACGACCCTGTCGCCCGCCTCCAGCACGCGGTCGCGCAGCACCACCGGTTCGGTGACCGTGCGCATGATGTGGGTGGCCGTCGAGGTCCAGCGCAGCACCTCCTCGATCGCCGTCGGCATCAGGCCGCGGTCTTCGCGCAGGCGCTCCCAGTCGGCGGGCCGTTCCAGGAAGGTCCGCATGCCGCCCGCGACCGCGAGGCGGACGTTCTCGGTGCCGCCGACCAGGAGGTTGTCGCAGTTGAGGAGGATGTCCTCCTCGGTGAGGAGTTCGCCGTCGACCTCGCCGTTGACGAGGGCACTGACCAGGTCGTCCGCCGGTTCGTCCATCCTCCGGTACATCAGCTCGACGAAGTAGGCCATGATCTCCTGGTGCGCGATGCTGCGCGCCTCCGGCTCGCCCGCCCCGAAGGCCTGCGTGGTGAGGGCGAAGAGCATCTCCTGTTCGTGGGCGGGCACGCCCATGAGCCGGCAGATGACGTACAGCGGGAGCCGTCCGGCGACGTCGGTGACGAAGTCGCAGGTGCCCAGTTCGACGGCGCGCGCGACGACCTGGCGCACCGCGTCGCGCATGGCGTCCTCCAGGGCACGCACGGACCGGGTGGTGAACCAGTCGGCGACGAGCGAGCGGAGCGCCTTGTGGCGCGGCGGGTCGGTCAGCGCGAGGGTGCGGCCCCCACCGGGGTCCTGGCCGTGGCCCTGCGGGCGCAGCAGGATGCCCTGGGCCGAGCTGTAGACGCGGGCGTCGTTGTAGACGGCGCGGATGTCGTCGTACCGGGTCACGGACCAGAAGGCCGGGTACTCGGTCGCGTCGTGCCGGCGTACCGGGTCGTGGTCGCGCATCCAGCGGAAGACGGGGTACGGGTCACCGGTCGCGTACAGCTCCGGATCGACGAGGTTGACGTTCTCGGGCGCCAGTACGGTCATCGGGACTCTCCTCGGGGCAGTGGCAGGGTGTGGACGAGGTCGGCGAGTCGCTTGAGGATCTCGCGGGCGAGGGTGTGCGGCACGGCGGCCGTCCGGTGGCTGACGGCGAGCCGCAGCCGGCCGTCGGGCTCGGGCCAGAACTCGGTGTGCACGTCCAGTGGCAGGTCCAGGTAGGGCGGGCGCAGCAGGGTGCTCGTCAGGCCGTCCAGGCGCAGTGCGGCCGGGGTGTTGTCCTGGAGCACGAGCAGGGTCTGGAAGAGCGGGGGCCTGCCGGTGCGCGGCGGGTTGAGGTGGCGCACCAGGTCGTGGAAGGACACGTCCTGTGCCGCGAGGGCCCGGTGCAGGATGCGGCCGGCCTCGGCGACGGCGGTGGCGGTGGGCCCGCCGTCGAGGACCGGGCCGCGCAGGCGCAGGCAGGCCATCTCGATGTGGCAGCCGACGGCGTCTTCCAGTGCTGCGTCGGGGCGCTGGGCCACGGGGACGCCCACGGCGAAGTCCCGGCTGCCGGTGAGGTCGGCGAGGAGTCCGCCGTAGAGGGCCAGGAGGACGGCGTACCGGGTGACGCCGGACCGGTCTGCGGCCGCGTCCAGACGGGCGCCGGCGTCCTCGTCGAGAAGCAGCTCGACGCGGGCCGAGCGGAGCGCTCCGGAGACGGCGGTGGGGGCCTGTGGCCCTGCCGCGCCGGGCCAGCGCAGTTCGGGGACGCCGCACAACTCGGCGGCGAGCGAGTCGCGTTGGCCGGCCGGATCGGTCTGGGCGAGCCGGTCCGCGCGCAGCCGGGCGGCCTCGGCGAGGGTCGGGGCGGGGGGCAGGCCGGCCGGGGCGCCCCGGCGGGCGAGGTTGTAGGCCGTGGCGAGGTCGGCGGCGAGGACGGATTCCGACCAGCCGTCGAAGGCGATGTGGTGGACCACGCAGCCGAAGACCTGCCGGGGGGCGCCGCGCTCCAGCGGGACGAGGGCGGTACGCCAGATCTCGCCTTCGGCCAGGTCCAGCGGATCCCCGAGGACCTCGGCCAGCAGCTCCACCGCGGCAGCCGCGTCGGGGCAGCCGTCCATGACCTCCAGAACGGGCGCGGGGAAGTCCGACGGCAGGGCCAGGGGCCGCGGGTCGATGGTGTACGCGGTCCGCAGCGTCTCGTGGCGGTCGTGCACGGCCTCGATCGCCGCCGCGAGGGCGTCCTCGTCGAGCGCGCCGTCGAGTTCGAAGAGGAGGAGGCAGTGGGCCGACCGGTCCTCGGGGTGGAGGAGGTGCTGGGTGAGGTAGCCGGCCTGCATGGGGGTGAGCGGTACGCCGGCGGCATCGCGGGACCGGTCGCCGCCGGCGGGCGCGGCAGCGACGCCGGGGGCGCCGACGGGCGCCTGGCCCGGCGCGGCGGGACCGGGGGCCCGGGTGGTGGCCAGCCAGTCCCCGAGGGTCCTCGCCGTGGGATGGGCGTACAGGCGTGACACCGGTACGGGGCGGCCGAGTTCGGCGGCGAGTCGGGCGCAGACCCGGCCGGCGGCCAGCGAGCTGCCGCCTAGGTCGGTGAAGGGGACGTCGACGGGGGCGGCGGCCGGTAGGCCGAGGACGTCGGCGAAGACGGCGGCGGCCCGGACCGCGAGGGGGTGGCAGCCGGCCGGGGCCGGTCCGGCCTGTGCGCGCGCGGGCGCCCGGGGCTCGGGGGCCCGCGCCAGCAGGGCGCGCTCGTCGAGCTTGCCGTTCGCGGTCAGCGGGAAGGCCTCGACGGTGATGACCGCTTCGGGCCGCTGGTAGGGCACGAGCGCCGCGTCGAGGGTCTGCGCCGCGCCGGTGAGCGGATCGCCGGGTGAGCCGGGCACGCAGAAGGCGAGCAGTGCCTCGGCGGTTCCCGCCGCGTCACGGCGGGCCACCACGCGGCAGGTGCGTACGCCGGGCAGGATTTCCTCGATCTGCCGCTCGACCTCGGCGGGCTCGATCCGGTGGCCGCGTATCTTCACCTGCCGGTCGACGCGCCCCCGGTAGTGCAGGACGCCGTCCTCGTCGAGCAGGCCGAGGTCTCCGGTGCGGTACACGCGGGTCTGCGTGCCGTCCTGCGTCCGGACCAGGGGAAACTTCTCCTCGGTGAGCCGGGGATCGCCGAGGTAGCCCAGCGCGAGCCCGTCGCCGGCTATGCAGATCTCCCCGTCGACGAGGTGGATGGCGGTCCCCGGGACCGGCCGGCCCACGGGGATGCCGCCGGGCAGGTCGCAGTCGGCCTCGGTGATGCGGTGCGTGGTGGCGAAGACGGTGCTCTCCACCGGGCCGTAGCCGTTGACGAGGGCGATGCCGGGGTGGCGGGCCAGGAAGGCGCGCACGTGCGCCGCGGAGAGCCGCTCGCCTCCGGTCATCACCTGCGCGAGGCCGCGGAAGGCGTCCGGGTCCTCGTCCACGGTCATATTGAGCAGGCTGCTGGTGATCCAGAGGGTGTCGGCGCCGTGGACGGTGACCGCCTCGCGGATGGCCTGGCCCGTCAGGTACGGCTCGTCGATGACGAGGGAGGTGCCGCCGCCGAGCAGCGCGCCCCACAGCTCGAGGGAGAACGCGTCCCAGGGCAGGGCCGCGGCCAGCGGCAGGACCGTGCCGGTGCCGAAGCGTGCGAAGGTGCCCGGGCGCAGCAGTCGGGCGGTGGCGCGGTGCGGGCTGAGTACGCCCTTGGGCCGGCCGGTGGTTCCGGAGGTGAAGAACACGCAGGCCGGGGCGGACGGGTCGGTCGCGTGGGGCCCCGGATAGCGGGACCGCCCGGCGGTCGGCCGGGGGTCCGCGCCGGGCGGGGGCGGGGACCAGACGGGCAGCCCGGCCCGGTTCCCCCCGGCGGTGTCGGTGACGATGAGCGGTGCGCCGAGTTCGGCGACGACCTCGCGGATCCGCCGGTCGGGCCAGGCGGGGTCCAGGAGTGCGTAGGCGGCGCCGAGTTTGAGCACGGCCAGGGTCGCGGTGATCAGCTCGATGCCGCGGGGCAGCAGGACGGGCACGAGCGCGCCGTCGGTGACGCCCCGGTCGTGCAGGGCCGCGGCCCAGGCGTCGGCGGTGCGGTCCAGCTCCGCGTAGCCCACCCGCCGGGGTCCGTGGATGACGGCGACGGCCTCGGGGCGCTCCGCGGCCCACCGGGCGACGGCGGCGTGCAGGACCTCCGGGCGGTGGCCGCTCATGCGCCGGCTCCGACGGCCGCGCGCAGGGCCCGCCCGAACACCTCGATCTCGTCGGGGGTGTTGTAGTAGTGG
Organism: Streptomyces sp. NPDC099050; assembly: GCF_044759865.1. Classification (NCBI taxonomy): domain Bacteria; kingdom Bacillati; phylum Actinomycetota; class Actinomycetes; order Kitasatosporales; family Streptomycetaceae; genus Streptomyces; species Streptomyces sp. NPDC099050. Next base: position 35,962 of record NZ_JBIWAE010000016.1, read on the forward strand.
ACGGACGCGCGGACGGCGGTGTCGATCCCCCGCTGGGCCATGTAGATCGGCGTGTGGTGGCCGACGATCTTCCAGACGTTGATGCGCCGCTCGGCCAGCCGGGCCCGGATCACCTCCGCGGGGACGTGCTCGTGCCGGAAGGAGACGATGCCCGACTGGTCCGTCCCCGGGGCGATCAGCTCAATTCCCGGTGTGGCCTCGACGGTGGCGCGCAGCGCCTGGAAGACGTCCTTGTGGTCGAAGGGGGTGCCTTCCTCGAAGAGGGTGAGGGCGGTGTTGAACCCGACGGTCGCGGCGGTGCCGCGCTCGGCGAGCTCCAGGGAGCGGGCGCTGTGATCGTCGATCCGGTAGCCGGTGGGAGAGTCGACGCGGGCCACGTGCAGGTCGTGGAAGTCCGTGGCGAGGACCGCCCGGAGTTCCGGTGCCACGTAGGCGAAGGCGGTGCCGCGCGGGCCGCGCAGGAACTTGCGGCCGGCTCCGGTGAGCAGCTGGCAGCCGATGCGCCGGGCGCTGACCGGGAGCTGACCGACCGACTGGCAGGCGTCGACGGCGTAGAAGCAGCGGTAGGGCGCGAGCAGCCGGCCGATCTCCTCGACGGGGTTGACGATGCCGCAGCCGGAGGGGATGTGCGTGACGGAGACGAGGGCCACGTCGTCGGCGATGTTGGCGGCCATCCAGGCGAGGTCCAGGTCGCCGCCCGGCAGGGTGGGGACGACCTCGATGCGGCAGCCCGTGCGGTCGCGGAGGCTGAACAGGGAGATGAGGTTGCCGGCGTACTCGTACGGGGTGACCCAGACCCGGTCGGCGGGGCCGAGCCGCAGCTTCGGGACCACGGCGCACCAGGCGCGGGTGGCGCTGTCGAAGAGCGCGATGTCCTCGGCGGGGGCGTCCAGGACGCGTGCGAGTCGCTGGTACACCTCCTCCCCGATGACCGGGGAGTAGTGCTCCTCCGTCTCGTAGCAGCCGTCGGCCGCCTCCCGGTCGAGGACCTCGGCCATGGCCCGCCGGACCTGCGCGGGTACCAGGCCGGCACCGGCGGTGTTCAGATGGATCCTGTCTCCCACTGTTCCTTCTCCCCTGCTTCTTCGTGTGCGTTGGTGCTGGTGCGGTGATGCGGTGATGCGTTGGTGCGGTGCCGCGGTGGTGTTCGGCGCCGTGGCGTCAGTAGCCCGCGCCGACGGCGTGTCCGCCGTCCAGGTGCCGCTGGGCGATGTCCGCGAGGGCGGTCAGCACCATCGGCGGGTGCTCGGCGAGCCGGTGCAGCAGGTGCAGCCACCAGTTCTCGCCGTAGGTGGCGTAGATCCGGCAGGCGTAGCCGGCCTCGCGGTACGAGCGCAGGAGCGCCGGGCGCACTCCGTGGAGCATCTCGATCTCGGTGACGCGGTCGAGCAGGCCGCTGCGCCGGGCTTCGGCGAGGACCTCGCCGTCCTGGGTGGCCAGGCTCAGCCGGGCCCCGCGGTCCACGAGCCGGCGGGCCAGGTGCAGGTAGCGGGCGTCGAGGGCGGGGCCGCGGCCCAGGGCCGTCTCGGAGGGTTCGCTGAAGGCGCCCTTGACGAGGCGGATCTTGCGCCCTTCGAGCGGGATCGTGTCGAGGTCGTCCTCGGTGCGGTGCAGATAGGCCTGGAGGGTGACGCCCAGGTTGGCGTGGTCGGCGGCGAGCACGCGGTAGGTGTCGAGCACGTCGTCGACCGCCGGGGCGCGCTCCATGCTGAGCACGACCTCGCTGCCCCGGGCGGCGGCGGCCTCCGCGATGCGGACGGTGTTCTTCTCCGCCAGTTCGCGGGAGAAGGCCAGGCCCAGGTTGGAGAGGTCGAATCCGACCTGTCCGGGGACCGGTTCGTGGGACAGGACGGCGAGGTACTCGTCGACGACCCGTTCGATCTCGGCCGGGTCGGAGTTCTCCTCGCCGACGAACTCGACTGCGATCTCGTAGGACTTGGCGCGCAGCACTTCGAGGTGGCCGATGAACTCGTCCCGGCCGGCGGCCAGTACGTACCGGCGGGCGGCGGGCGAGAGGACGTCCTGGAGGACGGAGCCGGGAGTGGTGAAGGCGCTGCGGCACCGCTCGTCGGCGGCCAGGATACGCAGGCCCTTGCCCGCGGCCTCGTGCAGGGCACGCTGGGACATGGTGGTGGTCACGAGAGCACCTTGGCCTTCTCTTCGGTACGGGAGGTGGGCGCGCCCCCGGCGGGGACGAGCAGGGCGGGGTCCGTGGGGCCCCCGGCCCGGGCGGCGAGCATCATCAGTTCGGCGAAGCTGGGGCCCGCCGCGGCGGGGTCACCGCCGGCCTGGCGCCAGACGCGGTACTTGGCCGCGTAGCTGATCACGGTCTCCTTGTCACGGCGGGACCGGGGACGGGTGAAGGCGCCGGCCCACAGGCCGTCCCAGGCGGCGTAGCCGGGGTCGCCGAGGAGGACCCGGTGGGCACGGGCGAGGTTCCAGAAGGGGATGCCCGCGTTCATGTGGTGCACGAGGTGGTAGCGGTCGTTGTGACGGCTGATCAGGAACCGCTCCAGGAAGACACCGTGGCGGTTGCGGGTGAGGAGCACCTGCTTGTTCTCGCTCTCCGGCATCGGGTAGTGCTCGGAGAGCTCGGCCAGCCAGCCGATCGCGACGTTGGTGGTGAACAGCGGGACGAACCAGAAGAGGAGCAGCTGGGGCAGGACGCCGAACCAGGCGCAGGCTGCGAAGATCGCGGCCCACTGGGTGAGGAAGACGATCCGCTCGGTCCGCAGCGGGACCGGCACCGAGACGGTGATCTGCGAGCTGTCGCAGAAGACCCGCTCGCGGGCGATGTAGCCGAGGTAGGTGAAGGTCCGCAGGCCCAGGGCGGAGGCCACGACCTCCTTCAGGAAGAAGTGGCGGTCGGAGCGTTCGGTGTCGTAGAGCCCGCACTCGATGTGGAAGGTGTAGTCGGGGTCGCTCTGCTCGTCGCCCAGGTTGCGGTGGTGGTTGCCCACGTGGGAACTGCGGTACGGGCCGTACAGATGCCATACGAGGTAGCCGGAGAAGATCGATCCGCCGGCCAGGTTGAGCGCCTTGTTCCTGGCGAGGACCTTGTGGCTGGACTCGTGCAGGAAGTGGGCGAGGAAGCGCTGGACCGAGCCGATGACCAGCAGGGCCAGCGGATAGAACCAGTAGGAGACGCCCACGCACAGCGCGATGGAAGCGGCGATCAGGGCGTACTCGAAGAGGATCGCCAGGGGGCCGTGGTGGTTGTCCAGGGTGCGCAGGGTCCGCAGTTCCTTGCGGATGCCCGGCGCGAGCCGGTCGAAGTTGAGTTGCTCGAATGCGGACATGCGTGTGCCTCTTGTTCGGTCGTGCGGTGGGAGCCGCGCGTGCGGGCGCGGTGGCGCGCCTCAGGGCGCGGGGGTGAAGCCCAGGGCTTGCCCGTAGAGCCGCAGTTCGGCCCGGAGGGAGTCGGCGATGGTGTCGGCGCGACGGAAGCCGTGCCCCTCGCCCTCGAAGGTCAGATAGCGGCAGGCGACGCGTGTGCGGTCGACGAGCCGGAGCAGTCGTTCGGCCTGCGCGGGCGGGCAGACGGTGTCGTCGAGGCCCTGGAGCAGGACGAACGGGGTGCTGATGGTCTCGGCCCCCGACAGCGGGGACTGCTTCTCGTAGCGGTCGGCGGCCTGTGGCCAGGGGCCGATGAGGCCGTCCAGGTAGCGGGATTCGAAGTCGTGCGTGCCGCCCTCGGCCCGCCAGCTGACCGGGTCGAGCACCGGGTAGTAGACGCCGGCCGCCCGGTAGAGGCCGGGTTCGGCGACGAGCGAGGCGACGGCCGTCCAGCCGCCGGCGCTGCCGCCGCGGATCGCGATCCGCCCGGGGTCGGCGAGGCCTTCGGCCACCAGGCCGCGGACGGCGGTGGCGCAGTCGGACACGTCGGTCAGGCCCCAGGTGTGGCGCAGCCGTTCGCGGTAGGCCCGGCCGTAGCCGGTGGAGCCGCCGTACTGCACGTCGAGGACGCCGATGCCGCGGCTGGTGAAGAAGCCGATCTCCTGGTTGAGGACGAGGTGGCTGCGGCTGGTCGGGCCGCCGTGCACGAAGACCAGCCAGGGCGGCAGTTCGCCTTCGGGACCGGTGAAGGCCGGGTGGTGCGGCGGGTGGACGTGGGCGTGGACCTCCTCGCCCTCCGGCCCCCGGTAGGTGCGCCGGTACGGCCGGGTGGCGTAGGCGTCGAGCTCGCCGCCGGCCGGGGCGCGGACGATCTCCACGGTGCCGTCGGCGGGATCGGCGAGGACCACCGTACGGCGCTGCGCGGGCGAGGAGGCGACGGCGGCGACGCGGCGCCCGTCCGTGGCCGCGAAGTGCCATTCGGTCGCCGGTCCCTCGAAGTCCGACAAGGTGCCGTCGGCCCCGAGGATCCCGAGCCTGCGCTCGCCCACGCCGTGGACGACGGCGAGCCGGCCGTCGCGCAGGGGCAGGCACCAGCGCAGGCCGATCCGCCACAGCGCCTCGCCGAACTCCTCGGGGCGCGGGCACAGGTTGCGGGGCACGCCGTCGCGGGGGACGGCGTGGACGTTCCACCAGCCGTCGGGGTCGCTGACGGCGTACAGGGTCCCGGAGCCGTCCGCCGCCCACTCGGTCTGGGTGACGGATTCCCCGTCCCCGCCCATCAGCGGGACGGCGGGGCCCAGGGTGCCGTCGGCGCGGATCCCGGCGGTCATGAGGTCGGTGGTGTCCCACGGCATGTCGGGGTGCTCCCAGCCGAGCCAGGCCACCCGGTCGCCGCCCGGCTCGATCCGGGGGCCGGTCATGAAGTGGTGCGTGGCCGCCAGTTCGCGTACCGCCCGGGGGTCGCCGGCGGCGGAACCGTCGAGCGGCAGCGCGACCAGGTGCCGGACGGCCAGGACGGCCTGCTCGTCGCCGACGGCCTCGCGCAGGCACCACACCTCGTCGCCGCGCACGGCGAAGTCGGCGTAGCGCAGCTGTCCGGGCCAGTCGCCGCGGGGGCTGAGCGGAACCGGGTCGTGGCCGGGCAGCCAGCGGTAGACGCGCTGGTCCGGGCCGTGCGTGAAGACGATGCCGTCCTCGGCCCGGTCGGACAGGGCCAGCCAGGGCCGGCCGCCGTACTCGATCACGCGGGTGCGCACGTCCCAGCCGGGGGGCAGCACTTCGGCGATGCCCTCCGCCGAGCGGCGCATCAGCGCGCTCCGGCCGTCGTCCTCGGGCAGCGCCTCCGTCCAGCAGACGTCGGCGCCGAGGAACCCGACCCATTCGAGCAGGGCGTCGCCGCGCGCGGCGTCCTCGGGGCCGACCGGGGAGGGCCAGCTGCCGTAGGGGATCCGGGATCGGGCGGCCGTCATGCCCGTACGTCCTGCCGGTATGCGATCCGGGGGATGCCCGGGACGCTGCTGTCGAGGCCGTACGAGGACACGGCCGGGTCGTCGCTGACCCAGAAGTGGCCGTCCAGGTCGGACCAGTCGCACAGCCCGGCCAGCTGTGCGGCGTAGGCGATGGCGCGGGGCGGCTCCAGGAAGCAGCCCAGCATGCGGGCCGCGCCGTGCTCGGCCGCGTCGGTGAGCGCGTCCAGCGCGGGCAGCAGTCCGCCGAAGCGCATCAGCTTGACGTTGAGTCCGCCGGCCGCGTGGACCGCGTGGGCGGCGTCGGCGGCGGTGGCGATGCCCTCGTCGAGGAGGACGGCCGTGCCGGGCAGGGCCGCACGGATCTCGGGGAGCAGCGCGGTGTCGCGGACCGGGTCCTCCAGGACGGCCGGGGCGAGTGCGCTCACCAGTGGCCGCAGCCGCTCCCAGTCGGCCCGGTCCCAGCCGCGGTTGGCGTCGAGGATCAGCGGGGCGTCGACTCCGGCGAGGGAGCGGAGCACCTCCGTGTCGTCCGGACCGCCGAGCTTGATCTTGAGCGGCCGGCCGTCGAGGGGGATCTCCTCCCCGATGGGCACGGTGTGCAGCAGCTGGACGGTTCCGGGTTCGGGAAGCCCGAGCAGCTGCCACACCGGTACGCCGGCCCGGCGGGCGGCGCGGTCCAGGAAGGCCATTTCGACGAGCATCCGCGCGGGTGCGCTGACCCCGTCGGCGGCGGCAGCGGCCAGGCGGCGGCGAATCGGCTCCACCGGGTCCGCCTCCCGCGCCGGGGCGGAGTCCGGGTCCGTGCCCGTGGCGCCGTCGGCCGCCAGGGTGCGGGCCAGTGCCCCGGCTTCGATGGCGATGACCGTGGCGTCCTGGCCGTATCCGAAGTCGGCCGCGATCTCGCCCTCGCCCTCGGTCACGCCGCCCGACAGGAGCCGCAGCCGGACGATGTCGACGGTCTCGATCGTCATGTGGGAGATCTGGAAGGAGCTGGTCAGCGGCCTCGGTTCGACGGTGACGACCACCTCGGGGATCCCCTCCCGGGCCGGCTCCACGGCCGTCGCGACGAGCGGGTTGGGGGCAGCCGCGACGAGCGGGTCGGGGGCCTGCCCGACGAGCGGGTCGAGGGCCTGCTCGACGTCCGGCTCGACGTCCGGCTCGACGGTGAAGCGCACGGAGTCGGTCAGCCGGCGGGCGAGTGCGCGGGCTTCCTCCGGGGTGTCGGCTCCGACGACCACCGCGCCCACCCGGTCCCCGCCGCTGCGGAAGTCCCCGACGGTGTCGCCGGGTGCGAGGCGGAGTTCGGCGTGCAGGACGGCCGGGTGTTCCCGGACCGCCTCCCAGCCCTCGACGGCGGTGATCGTGCCGACGGGCGGGGCGAAGTAGCGGGTGGCTGCGGCGCGGACGGTGGCCGGCAGTTCCACGGGCCGCCCGAGCACGTCGTCGTAGACGGCCCCGTAGAGCTCCAGGCCGGGCCGGGCGTGGGGCAGCATGCGGTGGATCCAGCCGCCGCCGATCCGGGCGTGCACCTCGCCGAGCACGATGCCGTCGGCCGTGAGCCACAGTTCGACGTGGAAGAGACCGAACCGGAGCTCCAGCGCGGTCAGTGCGGCCGTGACCGTGTCCTCGATCTCCCGCTGGGTGTCCGCCGGGAGGGGGGCGGGCAGCACGTGCCCGATCTCCACGAAGTGCGGAGGTGCCAGCTTCTCCTTGGCGGTGACGGCGAGCACCCGCGGCACTCCGCCGGTGAAGACGCCCTCGACGCTGAACTCCGGCCCCTGGACGAACTCCTCGACGAGGAAGGGCGCGTGCGGGTCGGGCAGCCCGTCGAGCGCGGCCGCCAGGTCGGCCGGCCCGGTGACCTTGCGTACGCCGGCGCTGTCCGCGCCGTCGCGCGGTTTCACCACCCAGGGGCCGGCCCCCGTGGCCAGGAAGGCCAGTGCGTCGTCGGCCCCGGAGCACAGCCGTACGGCCGGCTGGCGGAAGCCCGCCTCGGCGAGGGCGGCCCGGCAGGCGTCCTTGGTCCGGATGCGGTGGACCGCTTCGGGCGGGTTGCCGGGCAGGCCCAGGCGCTGCGCCGTCTCGGCCACGGCCACCTGCGCCATCTCGCGGACGCCGAAGACCACGGCGGGCCTGGCGTGCGAGCGCGTGCGCTCCGCGGCCCAGTCGGCGGTCTCGCCGGCGCGGGTGAAGTCCACGGCGCTGGCGCCGTCGGCGGCGGCAGCGACCTCGGGTGTCGCGTCGAGCGTGGCGGCCTGGTTGGTCACGTGGGTGTGCAGGCCGCGGGCGCTCGCCTGCTCCAGTGCCTGGACGGCGACGTCGACGCTGAGGGTCATCGCCCCGCCACCGCCGACGAGCAGCAGGTGCGGGCGGGAGTCGTTCGCGGGGCTCATGCGGCCGGCTCCGATTCCGGCTGCAGGCGGTAGACGCGCTCCGCGAGTTCCTGGATGCGGGCGTAGTCCCGTTCGAGGACCTCGACCGAGTCGTGCCGGGTCCACACCACGAGGGTGGCGGTGTAGAGGTCGACGGTGGGGCGGATGCGGCTGCCCGGGGCGAGCTTGGGAACGACCAGGTGGACGGAGTCCAGTGCCTCGATCTCCGCGATCACTTCCCGGTCGAGGCTGTCGACGACGCCCTCCAGGGTGGTGGCGGTGAAGATCTGGCTCGCCTCGGTCAGCTTGCGGTAGGTGCGGCCGGCGTGCCGGTCGAGGAACTCCTGCGGGCGGGCGTAGGCGAGGGCGGTCATGTCGGCCTGATTGCCCCCCAGGCAGAGGTCGTTGAAGTCCGGCAGGACCCCGCCGGAGAGGCGGGCCCCGATCTCGACGAGGGCCGGTCCCTGCGGGGTGACGATGACCTCGGCGTGCGTGGGCCCGTACTGGATGCCCAGCGCGTCGAGCACCTCGTGCATGTAGGCGATGATCTCGGGCGCGGGCTCGGCGTCCGGCTCGGTGACGGAGTCGCGGTCGTAGAGCCGGTGGGTGCCGTCGAGGCGCTTGCGGTACTGCCAGATCCCGCAGGCGTGGCGCTGTCCCCCGTACGAGACGAAGTCGACCATGTACTCCTCGCCGTCGAGGAAGGACTGGACGAGAACCTCGTCGTTGCGCTCACCGAAGATGTTGACGGTGCCGAGCACGGCCTCCGCGGCCTTGCGGACCTCCACCGGGCCCGGGCAGACGGCGACGCCCTCGGTGGCGGCGGACGACAGCGGCTTGACGACCACCGGGTAGGCGCCGCGCCGTTCGGCCCAGGCGACGATCTCCTCGGCGCTGTCGCTCTTCAGCTGGTCCGCGCAGCGGACCCCGGCGCGGCGCAGGGTCTCGATCATCTCGTACTTGTCGCGCCGTGCGCGGGACAGCGCGGTGCCGTTGCCCGGCAGGCCGAGCAGTTCGGAGAGCTCGTCGGCGAGTTCGACGCCCGGCTCCTGGCCCGCGATCACGCAGATCGGCTCGAACTCCGCGAGCCTGGCGGCGGTCTCGGCGGGGGTGCCGTGGGGCACCACCGCGCGGTACGCGGTCAGGTCGGGCAGCCGCATCGACGTCATCAGCTCGGGTGTGCTCTGTACGTGCACCACGTCCACGCCCAGCCTGGCAAAGGCTGGTGGCAAGTGATTGCCACTGGTGTACGCGTCCACCAGCACCGCCACCGGGCGTACTTGCGCGCTCCTCATGATTTTCCACCTTGCGCTCATGGGAACAGCCCCGACCCGAAGGGGCCAGGCTATTTCCAGGGATTGGCAAGAGCTTGCCACACGGATTGCCGGGCTGGCAATATCGATGGGGCAGCATCCACCGATCCGTACGCGGAGGCCAGGCCCATGACCGTCACTGCACCCGTACTGCCGCCCCCACCGGGCCTGAGCCGTGGCACCGCGCTCGCACTAGCGGTCGCCGGCGCCCTCACGGTCTCGAACATCTACTTCCCGCAGCCGCTGCTCGATGCCATCGCCTCCGGCCTCGGCATCAGCGGCTCGGCGGCGGGCCTGGTCGCCACCGCGGCGCAGGTCGGCTACGCCCTCGGCATCAGCCTCGTCGTCCCCCTCGCGGACACGGCCCGGCTGCGCCGGCTCACGACCGTGCTGCTCCTGCTGACCACGGCGGGGCTGCTGGTCGCCGCCTTCTCCCCCGACCTGGTCACGCTCACGGTGGCCACGGTCGCGCTGTCCACCACGACGGTGCTGCCGCAGGTGATCATGCCGACCGCGGCATCGATGGCCGGGCCGGGCCGCAGCGGCAGCGCACTGGGCCTGATCGGCATCGGACTGACGCTCGGCTCCACGCTCTCGCGCACCCTTTCCGGCGCGGTCGTGGGCCTCAGCGGCGACTGGCGCACCGCCTACCTGGTGGCGGCGGCGCTCACCGGCGGCCTGGTCCTGTTCCTGCCCAGGCTGCTGCCCGAGCGGGCCCCGGGGAGCCCGGCGCTGCCCTACCGCGCCTTGATCGCCTCCATGCCGAAGCTGGTCGCGGCCCATCCCGAGCTGCGCCTGTCGGCGTACCTGGGGGCGACGGTGTTTGCCGCCTTCAGCGCGTTCTGGGCGACCCTCGCCTTCCACCTGGCCGGCCCGCCGTTCGGTCTGGGGGTCGCCTGGGCAGGCCTGTTCGGGCTGTTCAGCCTGCCGGCCGCACTGTTGTCGTACTCCGCGGGTCGGCTCAGCGACCAGCACGGGCCGCGCTACGTCAACAACCTGGCCTTCGCGTGCGTGAGCGCCGCCTTCCTGCTCCTCGGCACGCTCGGCGACCGGTCCCTGATCGCACTGGTCGTCGGCTGCAACCTGCTGGTGTACGGCGGCAGCTGCTGGCAGATCGCCAACCAGGTCCGCGTCTTCCGGCTGGCGGCGGGAATCCGCGCCCGCCTCAACACGGTGTTCATGCTGGCCAGTTTCGCCGGCGGCTCGGTGGGCTCGTTCGCGGGGGCCGCGCTGTACCAGGCCTACGGATGGCAGGGCATGATCCTGGGCTGCGGAGGCTTCCTCGCCCTGGCCGCCCTGGGCATGGTGGCGGGACGCCGGATGGACTGACCGGAAGGGGCGGCCCGACCGGATGCGCGAAGGGGGTGGTGGGGGGGGCCGCCCCCCCCCCCCCCCCCCCCCCCCCGCCGGGGGGGGGGCCCCGGCCCCGCCCGCCCCACCCCAAAACCCCCCCCCCCCCCCCCCCCCCCCCCCCCCCGGGCGCCCCCCCCCCCCG